>NZ_WJZM01000010.1:0-116366 GCF_021609545.1 Pseudomonas sp. PA-1-6B | reverse complement strand
CAGCTCCCACATTGGATCGCGGGGCATCAGTTATATCTGTGTCGGCTGCCAGGCCGTCACGGGAGCAAGCTCCCTCGCCACAGATTTAGCGTCGTGCCGAAGTTGTGTAGATACCTATGCTGCGATTGGCCATAAGTATCGACACAACTTTGTAGCGGTCGACGGCAACCACAACCCCGATAACCACGCTGGCCGAACACAGGCTTGAATTCGTGGGTAACCCTACAGGATGCAGGGTTAGCCGCTGTCAGGGCAGACCCCTAGATAGCCGTTGCCTAAATAACGGATATGAACTCGCCCTGATCCAACATTCCTGCAGGCTGGCAGGCCGTCTTCGCAGGCAAGCCAGCTCCCACATTTTGACCGCGGCGCATCAGTTAGATAAGCGTGGCTGTCAGGCCGCCGTCGGGTAGATACAGCCGCTCATAAAAAAGCCCCGCCTGCATCACTGCAGACGGGGCTTTTTATAGTGCCGGGTAAGGCTGGCTTACATCATGCCGCCCATGCCACCCATGCCGCCCATATCTGGCATACCGCCGCCAGCTGCGCCTTCGGCCTTCGGCTCGTCAGCGATTGCGGCTTCAGTGGTCAGGATCAGGCCACCGATGGAGGCTGCTGCCTGCAGCGCGGAACGAGTCACCTTGGTAGGGTCCAGGATGCCCATTTCGATCATGTCGCCGTAGACGCCAGTCGCAGCGTTGTAACCGTAGTTACCTTTGCCGTTCTTGACTTCGTTGACCACAACGCTTGGCTCGTCGCCGGAGTTGGCAGCGATCTGGCGCAGCGGTGCTTCAACAGCACGACGCAGCACAGCGATACCGACGTTCTGGTCGGCGTTTTCGCCGGTCAGGTTAGTCAGCGCTTCCAGAGCACGGATCAGCGCAACGCCACCGCCAGGTACCACGCCTTCTTCAACGGCTGCACGGGTTGCGTGCAGGGCGTCTTCAACGCGGGCCTTCTTCTCTTTCATTTCAACTTCGGAACCAGCGCCAACCTTGATCACTGCAACGCCGCCGGACAGCTTGGCCAGGCGTTCTTGCAGTTTTTCACGGTCGTAATCCGAGGAAGTTTCGGCAACCTGTGCACGGATCTGTGCGATACGGGACTCGATGTCGCCTTCAACGCCAGCACCGTCAACGATGATGGTGTTTTCCTTGGAGATGGTCACGCGCTTGGCGCTACCCAGGTTTTCCAGGGTGGCGCTTTCCAGGCTCAGGCCGATCTCTTCGGAGATAACGGTACCGCCGGTCAATACGGCGATGTCCTGCAGCATGGCCTTGCGACGGTCGCCGAAGCCTGGAGCCTTGACGGCTGCAACCTTGACGATGCCACGCATGTTGTTCACAACCAGAGTCGCCAGGGCTTCGCCTTCAACGTCTTCGGAAACGATCAGCAATGGGCGGCCGGCTTTGGCAACGGCTTCCAGTACTGGCAGCATTTCGCGGATGTTGGAGATCTTCTTGTCGACCAGCAGGATCAGCGGGTTGTCCAGCTCGGCAACCATGGTCTCTGGCTTGTTGACGAAGTAAGGAGACAGGTAGCCACGGTCGAACTGCATGCCTTCTACAACCGACAGTTCGTTTTCCAGGCCCGAGCCTTCTTCAACGGTGATCACGCCTTCTTTACCGACTTTTTCCATGGCTTCGGCAATGATGTCACCGATGGAGCTGTCGGAGTTGGCGGAGATGGTGCCTACCTGAGCGATGGCCTTGGTGTCGGCGCATGGCTTGGACAGGTTTTTCAGCTCGGCAACGATGGCGACGGTCGCCTTGTCGATGCCACGCTTGAGGTCCATAGGGTTCATGCCGGCAGCAACGGCCTTGTAGCCCTCGTTGACGATCGCCTGAGCCAGTACGGTAGCAGTGGTGGTGCCGTCGCCTGCGTCATCGTTGGCACGGGAGGCAACGTCTTTAACCAGCTGCGCGCCCATGTTCTCGAAACGGTCTTTCAGTTCGATTTCTTTGGCGACGGAAACGCCGTCCTTGGTGATGGTCGGAGCGCCGAAGCTCTTCTCGATGATCACGTTACGGCCTTTCGGGCCCAGGGTCGCTTTTACCGCGTCAGCCAGGACGTTAACGCCTTTGAGCATTTTTTTGCGGGCGGAATCGCCAAACAGAACTTCTTTAGCAGCCATGATCGATATTCCTTAAATACTTTGTAGTAACGGGAAAATTAGCGAGGAAATCAGTCTTCCAGAATGGCGAGAATTTCGTTCTCAGCCATGACCAGCAGGTCTTCGCCGTCTACTTTCACAGTGTTGCTGCCGGAGTAAGGGCCGAAAACAACCTTGTCACCCACTTTCACGGCCAGTGCGCGTACATCACCGTTCTCCAGGGTTTTGCCTGGGCCAGCAGCGACGATTACACCGTGGTTGGCTTTTTCAGCAGCCGAACCTGGCAGAACGATCCCGCCAGCGGTTTTCTTTTCTTCTTCGCTGCGACGGATTACGACGCGGTCGTGCAGAGGACGAAGCTTCATTGTCGATCTCTCCTAATTGTGTTTTTCATCGGCCGGTGTCAATTCCGGCGGGTTAAATTCCGGCGGTGCCGGTCGCGGCTCGCTGGGCGAGACGCGGAAGTCTGTCTGATGTCACCACCAGAAACCTTGCGGTGACCGTTACATAAGGGCGCCCAGGCTTATTACAAGGGGCCGGGGATGAAATTTTTTGTGTCGGCTCAAGGGTAAATGCAACACGGCACCCGAAGGTGCCGTGCCGGTGAAGCGGTTATTTGTTGTCGCGGTGTTCGAACTCGCCTTCGATCACATCACCTTCACGCCCCAGGGGTTGGCGCGGAGCCGGACCGCCACGGGGTTGCAGATCATCGGCGAACGCACGCTGGCGCATGGCGGCCTCTTCAGCACGCTGGCGCATTTTGCCGGCCAGCAGCTTGCGGGTGAATGGCAGCAACAGCACCAGGCCAAGCACATCGCTGATAAAGCCCGGCAGGATCAGCAAGCCACCGGCCAGGGCCATCATCAGGCCCTCAAGCATGGTCTGGGCCGGCAGTTCGCCGCGGTTCAGGCTTTCACGGGCACGCAGCGCGGTCGCCAGGCCGGCGACACGCAGCACCAGGACGCCGAGCATGGAGCCTACGATGATCAGCAACAGCGCGGGGAAAAACCCGATCGCACCGCTGACTTTAACGAATACGAACAGCTCCAGCACCGGGAACAGCAGAAAGAGCAATAAAAAAGGGCGCATCAAATGGTTCCTCAACGCAAGAATGCCTTGCCAGTCCACCTTAGATGACGTCGCCGTTGTGTAAATTCAAGCGTCAACCGTGGTTTTTTTCGGCCACACCTCGGCGTGAGCCAATGAAACCAGGGCTTCGCGTACTTGTGTCGGTGTGTTGCAAGGCGTCTCGAAAGGCAACCAGTGCAAGGATTGGCCGATACGCAAGTGCATGCCTTCGCTGTCGATGCCGGCCAACTGTGCTGGCTCGCTGGTCGGCAAACCGCCGAGGTCGACGTAATGAGCGATGGCCTTGGTGTGATCGCTGTTCATGTGCTCGATCATGCTGCGCTCGGCCTTGCCCGCAAACGGGTTGGCCAAGGTCAACTGGTCGACCCAATGGATCGCGCCAAACCCACCGATATAACGGTGGCGCACCGGTTTAAGCACCCAGAAATCGAAATCGTGGGCCTTGTGGTAGTTGGCCGAATCAGGGAAGTAGCGGTAGTAGCGCTCGGCCGCAGCTTCGATGGCGGCGGCGTCTTCAAGCTTCTCGGCTTCGGCCAGGTAGGTCAGGCGCCCCACGGCTTGCACATCATCGGCCTCGCGCTCACCCACCAACAGCGAACACTTGGGATCTTTTTGCAGGTTATGGGTGTGCTGGGCAATGCGGCTGATCAGGATCAGCGGGCGGCCCTGCTCGTCCAGGCAGTAGGGCACCACCGAGCCAAAGGGAAAGCCGGGCATGGCTTTGGACTGTGTGGCGAGCGCCCCACGGTATTCCTTGAGCAACAGCTCTCGGGCGTTCTTGGCAACCTGCGTGCTCAATAGATGACTCCTCGGGTGTTCCGCGGCCCATGGCATATGGGAATGGATCTCAACACAAGGTAATCAATATCTGCGCAGGTTGCCAGAGTGGCCGACGCAGCTTTTACCAGGCCACACCGAAGCCGGCGGTGTAGCGAGTCTTGCTCAGGCTGCTCTCGGAACTGCCGCTGACCTCGTTGCGCTCAGCCTTCAAGTTGAGCGAGGCCCACTCGGTGACCTTGTAGCGCAAGCCCATTTCCGCATCCAGGGAATACTCGGCCGGCCCGGCAAGGGGTTTGCCCAATTCGCCGTTGGTGAAGAACTCGACGGTCTTGCCCACCAGGTAGCGGTTGTAGTTCCACTTCATAGCCAGGGAATAGAAGTTGTCCTTGCCGCCGTCGGCATATTCATAATCGGTGCGGTTGACCAGCGAACCGAGGGAGAACGCCCCCAGTTCATCGTCCCAGAACTGATAGCCAGGACCAGTACCGACAACGCGCTGGCGAGCCAGGTCTTCGACCTTGTCGCGCTTGTAGGTCAGGCGGCCCTGCCAGAACCAGTGCTCGGTGATGAAGCGGTCCAGGTTGTACTCCAGCGCCCAGTTATCGGTGGTGGTGACGTCGTCCTGGAACTCGCGGTTGTATTCGCCCTTGCCCGTATGACGCCACTGGCCGTGACGGGCCGAGGTCTTGAAGTCGATGTCGTAGTCGTTGGTGTCTTTGTCGGCACGTTTGTAGTCAAGCGCCAGGTCGACGTTGCCCTTCCACACCAGATCTTCGATCACGGGTCTGGGCTTCATGATCTGTTGGATACTTGCCAGTTCCACCGTCTTGGGCGCCTCGCCATTGGCCAGCACCACCTTGCCGTCATCCGATGCCTGCAAGGACTTGGCCTTTTCACCGCTGTAGGCGTCCTGCTTGACCAGCAGTTCCTGGTCGCTTTCCAGGGTTTTGACCTGTTTCCAGTCCACCGGAATGGAGCCTGCGTAGTCGGTTTGGATCAGCAACTTGCCACCGTCGAAGACTTTGATCTTGCCGGTGAGCCGGTCACCGTTTTTCAACCAGACGGTATCGGCGAGCAAGGGCGTGGAAGCACTGAAAACAGCAAGGCACAACAGGGTTCTGGACAACATAAGCAAGTACGGGACTCGGGGTTGGCGAAAATAAGGGGCGTTATAGTGTTACATGGCTAGAACTGACTCAAGGATTTATATTGAGTTCAATACTCATCGTCATGTTTACAGACGTTTCTGACAAAACAACGACGATCTCAACGGATATACCCACAGTGATCCTACCCGCCGATACGCCACAAAGCCCCGCCGAGATGCGCCGCACCGCCCTCTACCTGACGTTGTCGCAGGTGCCCGAAGGCTGCGTGGTGAGCTACGGCGAGCTGGCCCACCTGGCCGGTTTGGGGCGGGCTGCACGCTGGGTCGGGCGCACCCTGAGCCAGTTGCCGCAAGACACGCGGTTGCCCTGGCATCGGGTGCTGGCTGCCGGTGGTCGGATAAGTTTGCCGGTGGGCAGTGCCTCGGGTGACGAACAACGTGCGCGTTTACGTAGCGAAGGCGTCACCATCCTGAACAATCGTGTTGATATTCAGCGTCATGGCTGGCGCCCGGTAGAGCACAGCGGTTAGAGTGCGCGCTTTGTTTCCGCAAATCTGAGGCAGACTCCAGCCCATGCCCCGTAAAACCTGGCGCGCCGCGCTCGCCGCCTATGCCAGCCCTTCGACGTTAGTGCTGTTGTTGCTCGGTTTCGCCGCCGGCATGCCTTACATGTTGGTGTTTTCGACGCTTTCGGTGTGGCTGCGTGAAGCCGGTGTGGCCCGCGAGACCATTGGCTATGCGAGCCTGATCGGCCTGGCCTACGCCTTCAAATGGGTCTGGTCGCCGCTGCTCGACCAATGGCGCCTGCCGTTGCTTGGCAAACTGGGGCGACGTCGCTCCTGGCTGGTGCTGGCCCAATCGCTGGTGATCCTCGGATTGATCGGCATGGGCTTTTGTGACCCGCAAAAACACCTGTCCTGGTTGATCGCCATTGCGGTGGTCGTCGCCTTCGCGTCGGCCACGCAAGACATTGCCGTGGATGCCTACCGCCTGGAAATCGCCGACGACAGCCGTCAGGCCGCCCTGGCTGCAAGCTACATGTCCGGTTATCGCATCGCCGCCCTGCTGGCCACGGCCGGTGCGCTGTTCTTTGCCGAAGGCTTTGGCTCCACTGGCTTCAACTATAAACACTCGGCCTGGACCGGCACCTATGTGCTGTTCGGCGTGTTGATGGTGCCGGCGTTGCTCACCACCTTCCTCATGCGTGAACCTGATGTGCCACTGCGCACCCAGTTGCAGGCCGGCCGCTACAGTTTCATGCACCAGTTGGTGTCGGTGTTTGTGCTGATCGTGCTGTTGGTCTCGGTGCCGGCGATGTTCACCCAGTTGTACAACACCGACTTCGCCAGCGTGCTGTTCCAGGGCGTGAGTTTGTGGGAACTGCTGATGGAAGACCGCGCGTTCCTGCGCGCCATCCTCTATATCACCCTCACCGCCCTGTGCCTTTCGGCCATGGGCCGCCGGGGCCTGGCGCCCGTGCTCACGCCGGTCAACGACTTTATCCTGCGCTACCGTTGGCAGGCGCTGCTGCTGCTCGGGCTGATTGCCACCTATCGCATGTCCGACACGGTGATGGGCGTCATGGCCAACGTGTTCTATATCGACCAGGGTTTCACCAAGGACCAGATCGCCGGGGTGAGCAAGATCTTCGGCCTGATCATGACCCTGCTCGGCGCCGGCATGGGTGGCCTGTTGATCGTGCGGTTCGGGATACTGCCGATCCTGTTCATCGGCGGCGTGGCCTCGGCCGGCACCAACCTGCTGTTCGTGATGCTCGCCGACATGGGCCCCGACCTGCAGATGTTGATCGTCACCATCTCCCTGGACAACTTCAGTTCGGGCATGGCCACCTCGGCGTTCGTGGCTTACTTGTCGAGCCTCACCAACCTCAAGTTCTCCGCCACCCAATATGCACTGCTCAGTTCGATCATGCTGTTGCTGCCACGTTTGATCGGCGGCTATTCAGGGGTGATGGTGGAGAAGTTCGGTTACCACAACTTCTTTATGATCACCTGCCTGCTGGGTGTGCCGACGCTGCTCCTGATTGCGTTGCATTGGTTCCAGGAGAACCGCCGCGCCCGACTGAATCCCCCGCCGGAAGACTGATACGACTCGGTCAATGTGGGAGCTGGCTTGCCTGCGATAGCGATGGTGAACCCAACGCCGCTATCGCAGGCAAGCCAGCTCCCACACAAGCGACGGTTACGACAGATACACCCAGCTACCTCACGCCTGTACTCCGGCGACAAGCGCCCGTACAATCCCAAGTCATTTCAAGTCCAAGCAACCGACAACGGCCTACCATGCGTACCAGTCAATATTTGCTCGCCACACAGAAAGAAACGCCTTCCGACGCGGTTGTAATCAGCCATCAGTTGATGCTGCGCGCCGGCATGATCCGCAAACTGGCCTCGGGCCTGTACACCTGGTTGCCCATGGGCTTGAAGGTGATGCGCAAGGTCGAAGCCATCGTTCGTGAAGAAATGAACGCGGCCGGCTCTCTGGAAGTGTTGATGCCGAGCACCCAACCGGCTGAGTTGTGGCAGGAATCCGGGCGCTGGGAAGAATACGGCCCTGAGTTGCTGCGCTTCAAGGACCGTCATGGCCGCGATTTCTGCGCCGGCCCGACCCATGAAGAAGTCATCACCGACCTGATGCGCAACGAGTTGAGCAGCTATAAGCAGTTGCCGCTGAACCTGTATCAGATCCAGACCAAGTTCCGTGATGAGATCCGCCCACGCTTCGGCCTGATGCGTGGCCGCGAGTTCATCATGAAGGACGCCTATTCGTTCCACGCCGACCAGGCTTCCCTGCAAGCGACCTACGACCGCATGCACCAGGCCTACTGCAACGTGTTCACGCGCCTGGGCCTGAAGTTCCGCCCGGTTGAAGCGGACAACGGCTCCATCGGCGGTGCCGGCTCCCACGAATTCCACGTGCTGGCCGAGTCCGGCGAAGACGATATCGTGTTCAGCAACGGTTCCGACTACGCGGCGAACATCGAGAAGGCCGAAGCCATACCACGTGAAACCTCGCGCCCTGCTCCCACCGAGGAGCTGCGCCTGGTCGACACGCCAGACACCAAGACCATCGCGGCCCTGGTGGAGAAATTCAATCTGCCGATTGAAAAGACCATCAAGACCCTGATCGTGCGCGCCGAAGAAGAAGGCAAGCTGATCGCCCTGGTGATCCGTGGCGACCACGAGCTCAACGAAATCAAGGCCGCCCAGCAACCTGGCGTGGCCAGCCCGCTGGTCATGGCCACCGATGCCGAACTGCGCGACGCCATTGGCGCCGGTGCCGGCTCCCTGGGCCCGCTGAACCTGCCGCTGCCGATCATCATCGACCGTTCGGTCGAGCTGATGAGCGACTTCGGTATCGGCGCAAACATCGACGACAAGCACTACTTCGGCGTGAACTGGGAGCGCGATTTGCCGGTTCCGACCGTGGCCGACCTGCGCAACGTCGTGGCCGGCGACCCGAGCCCGGATGGCAAGGGCACCCTGGAGATCAAGCGCGGCATCGAAGTCGGGCACATCTTCCAGCTGGGCAACAAGTACAGCAAGGCGATGAAGTGCGAAGTACTGGGTGAGAACGGCAAGCCGATCACCCTGGACATGGGCTGCTACGGCATTGGCGTATCCCGCGTGGTTGCTGCTGCCATCGAGCAGAACAACGACGAGAAAGGCATCATCTGGAGTGACGCGCTGGCGCCGTTCCAGGTGGCCCTGGTGCCATTGCGCTATGAAACCGAGCAAGTACGCGAAGCCACCGACAAACTGTACGCGGAACTGACCGCTGCCGGTTTTGAAGTGCTGCTCGATGACCGCGACAAGAAAACCAGCCCGGGCATCAAGTTCGCCGACATGGAACTGATTGGCATCCCGCACCGGATCGTGGTCAGTGACCGCGGCCTGGCGGATGGCAATCTGGAATACAAGAGCCGGACCGAAGCCGAAGCCCAACCGTTGCCGGTGGCTGACGTGCTGTCTTTCCTCCAGGCGCGTATTCGTCGCTGAAAACCAGATCAAGAGAAGTCATGTTCAAGCGAAACACCAGAGCCCTGGGGGGCGCCGCCTTGTGCGGCGCCCTGCTGGTCAGCGGCTGCGCCAATCAGATGTCGCAACGCAGTGAGCACGAGGAGCGGGTCGAGCGTAAGTTGCTCGACCACAGCCTGCAGATCGATGTAGGCGAACCCGCAGTGCTGGAGCTGCCGCAACGCCGGGTTCGCATTCATGAGCAGAAGACCTTCGAGGTCACCGAATTCGAAGTCACCCGTCGTTACGACCGCTACACGCCCTACCAGCCCTGGCGCAAACTCTATGAGATGCCCTTGGGTGCCGTGGCGCTGGTGGCGGGCGTGGGTGCCAACGTGGCGAATATCTTCGCCCTCGGCAACCTGCCCACGAGTGTGACCCATGACTGGTTGAGCTATGGCGTGGACGGCATCAACCCGTTCATGAACGTGCAATCCCACGGCCGTGCGCAACAGAACCTGGCGGCTATCGATGAAGTCCAGCGTGACAAGCGCCTGGAGTATTCGAGCCTGCCCTGGAGCGAGCGCCCGGTGCAAGTCACTGCCGGCAAGCAGACCCATGAGCTGACCACCGACCGTAACGGCATCCTGCGCCTTAACCTGTTGGACAGCCCCTTTGCCGAGCAGGACCTGAACCGCGTCACCACGCTGAAAATCACTGTGGCGGATGGCCAGGACGACGTGCATACCGACTCGACCCTGGCGGTCAGCAACACGCTGCGCAGCAAGCTGCTCGAAGCCCATGCCCTGATCTATGACGACCTGGAAGATGACGAAGTGAACCAGTGGGTACACCGGGTCAAACGCCTGTCGGAGCTGGGCCTGGAAGAAGAAGCCAGCGAGCTGGAACAAAGCCTGATTGAACTGACGCGCAACGATCCGGAGTTGCAGCAGGAGTTTGTGCAGGCGTTGACCAAGGATGGGGGGCGACTCGTCGCAGATCCTGGCGCTCGCTGATCGCGCAATGCCTGTGAAGATCAAACTGTGGGAGCTGGCTTGCCTGCGATAGCGGTGTATCAGTTAAAGCATTCGTGACTGACACACTGCTATCGCAGGCAAGCCAGCTCCCACAGTTGTTTCGGGCCGCTACCAGGAAAACTCGAGCTGTTCGTTGCCGCCACTCAGGTCCAGCAACCGTACCCCTATCCCCAACAACCGCACCGGCTTACCCCCTCGATTGAACGCCTGGGTCATCAATTGCTGATAACTCTCCAGGTCCCGCCCTGCCCCGGCCTGCTCCAGCGTCGTCTGGGTAAAGTCATGAAACTTCACTTTGACGAACGGCTTACCCGCCCGGTAGCTGCTGTCGATACGTGCCATGCGCCCGGCCAGGGTCTCCATCAGTTCCGGCAGCTTCGCCAGGCAACTTGAAAGATCCGGCAGGTCCACGTCGAAGGTATTTTCCACACTGATGGATTGCCGCCGGCTGTCGTTTTGCACCACACGGTCATCAATCCCACGGGCCAGGCTCCAGAGGCGCTCGCCAAAACTGCCGAATTCGCGCACCAGCGCCAGTTTGTTCCAGTCGCGCAATTGCAGGCAGTCTTCGATGCCCAGGCGCGCCAGCTTGTCAGCGGTGACCTTGCCAACGCCATGCAGCTTGCTGACACGCAACTGCGAGACAAACTCTTCAACCTGATCCGGCGTGATCACAAACAGGCCGTTGGGCTTTTTCCAGTCGCTGGCGATCTTGGCCAAAAACTTGTTGGGCGCCACGCCGGCAGACACAGTGATATGCAACTGATTGGAGACCCGGCGCCGAATATCCTGAGCAATACGCGTGGCGCTGCCGCCAAAATGCGGGCTGTCAGACACGTCGAGGTAAGCCTCATCCAGCGACAACGGCTCGATCAAGTCGGTGTAGTCGCGGAAGATAAGCTGGATTTCTTTCGATGCTTCTTTATAGGCATCCATGCGCGGCTTAACGATGGTCAAGTCCGGGCACAGCTTCAGGGCGTGACGTGACGACATCGCCGAACGCACCCCATACGCCCGCGCCTCATAATTGCAGGTGGCGATCACGCCGCGCCGATCTGCCGAGCCACCGACAGCCAAGGGCTTTTGCGCCAGGCTCGGGTCGTCGCGCATCTCGATGGCGGCGTAGAAGCAATCACAGTCGACGTGGATGATTTTGCGCTGCGTCATATAAACGGGGTGTTAACCAACGGGTTGCCAGTATCGCACTCACCCCTGTATATAGCACCAGTAGTTTGAATCTTCTGTCTGAGCGGTAGGAAATTTCGTAGATGAATATATTTCCTCAATCGAATCCAGCATCCCAATAGAGCTGAAAGCCTTGCCCTGTCTGGCTTCAAGCCCTCAAGAAGCCCCTCATCAAGCGCTAACCGATTGAAGCAAAAGCGCTTTTCTTCGATTCACAGGTTGACACACTCGCGTTCCTCTGTAGAATGCCGACACACAGACGCGGGATGGAGCAGTCTGGTAGCTCGTCGGGCTCATAACCCGAAGGTCGTCGGTTCAAATCCGGCTCCCGCAACCAAACATCAAAAAAGGCTACTCGAAAGAGTGGCCTTTTTTGTGCGTGTCCGTTTTGCGCCTGCACACCTGCACAATGCGGCCAACACCTTGATTTCAGAATAATTAGCGCTTATTTCAGCGATCAGCTCATTAACGGTTGACACCCCGCCATTGGGCTGTAGAATGCCGCCCACAGACGCGGGATGGAGCAGTCTGGTAGCTCGTCGGGCTCATAACCCGAAGGTCGTCGGTTCAAATCCGGCTCCCGCAACCAAACATCAAAAAAGGCTACTCGAAAGAGTGGCCTTTTTTGTATCTGACGAAAAAGTTCTTCTGAAACAATGGCATGGCATCTTTCATGAAACCGTAGACGGTTTGCAGAGTCCATCTCATTGCACGCTATGCTCAATGCTAAGCGCTACCCCTCTACGACCAATGGCCGCAGTCGCCGCGTCCGGTGATCCGCGTTAATATTTGTAATTATTTTGTCCATAGGGATTGGTAACTTGGCTGGATACCTCCATCCTGTCGCGCACAATCCACGAGGTGATTGATGCGCGCCAACTCGTCTGAACCACAAGACACCGTTACAGCAGAACAACCGATCACTCCCACCCGTTTACGGTGGCTGGACCTGTTGAGCAAGTATCGCCAGCCCATCGGCCTGGCCGTGACGCTCCTGCTGTTTGCAATCGCCCTGATCGCCTGCCGGCACCTGCTGCTGGAGCTGGACCTCTACGCCCTGCACGATTCGATCCTGGAAGTGCCCAAGCCTGCGCTATTGGGGGCCTTTGCGGCGGCAGTCGCCGGTTTTGTGATCCTGCTCGGCTATGAATTCTCCGGCGCACGTTATGCCGGCGTGCAATTGCCCGCCAAGACCCTGGCCCTGGGTGGCTTCACCGCCTTTGCTATCGGCAACGCCATTGGTTTGTCGATGCTCTCGGGCGGTTCGGTGCGTTACCGTTTATATGCACGCCATGGCATCGGCGCCTCGGAAGTGGCGCACATGACTGTATTCGCCAGCCTGGCCCTGGGCTGTGCGCTGCCGCCGCTAGCCGCGCTGGCCACGTTGAGCAACTTGCCAGCCGCCTCCACTTACCTGCATTTATCGCAAAGCCTGCTCGGCGGCATTGCCGGCGCCGTGCTGCTGTTGTCGGCCCTGCTGTGCATCGGCATCTATCGCCGCCGCCTGCCGGAGCAACCTTACCCCGACAACCTGCTGGTCAAGGCCGGGCGTCGTACCCTGCGCCTGCCTGGCCGACGCCTGACTTTCCTGCAACTGATCATCACCGCACTGGACGTCGCCGCAGCCGCTACCGTGCTGTATCTGCTGTTGCCGGAAGCGCCGCCCTTCGGCCCGTTCCTGTTGGTGTACCTGCTGGCCCTGGCCGCCGGTGTGCTCAGCCATGTGCCGGGCGGCGTGGGCGTATTCGAAGCGATCCTGCTGGCGGCCTTTGCCGACAAACTCGGTGCCGCGCCCCTGGCTGCTGCCTTGCTGCTGTACCGCATGATCTACGTGGTGCTGCCACTGTTGATCGCCTGTGTATTCCTGCTGGTCAACGAGGCCCAGCGCCTGTTCCAGACCCAGCAAAGCCTGCGGGTAGCGTCGGGGCTGGCAGCGCCAGTATTGGCCGTCCTGGTTTTTTTGTCCGGCGTGGTCCTGCTGTTTTCCGGCGCCACGCCAGAGATCGACTCGCGCCTGGAAAACATCGGCTTCCTGATTCCCCATCGTCTGATTGACGCGTCGCACTTCGGTGCCAGCCTGATCGGCGTGTTATGCCTGTTGCTCGCCCAGGGCCTGCGCCGGCGGTTGTCGGCCGCCTGGATGCTGACCATGGTGTTGCTGCTGGTTGGCGCCCTGCTCTCGCTGCTTAAAGGCTTCGACTGGGAAGAAGCCAGCCTGATGACCATGACCGCAGTGCTGCTGGCCATCTTCCGGCGCTCGTTCTACCGCGCCAGTCGCCTGACCGAGTTGCCGTTTTCGCCGCTGTACCTGGTGGCCAGTGTCTGTGTGCTCGGTGCCTCGATCTGGCTGCTGCTGTTTGCCTATCAGGACGTGCCCTACAGTCACCAACTCTGGTGGCAGTTCACCCTCGACGCCAACGCCCCGCGTGGTTTGCGTTCGCTGCTCGGCGCCGCCGTGTTGCTGGTGATCGTGTCGCTGACCTGGCTGCTGCGCACGGCACGCCCGGTCATCCACCTGCCGACCCCGGAAGAACTGGAGCGCGCCAGCAAGATCCTGATGGCCTCGTCCCAACCCGACGGCGGCCTGGCGCTCACCGGCGACAAGGCGCTGCTGTTTCACCCCAACGATGAAGCCTTCCTGATGTATGCCCGACGCGGGCGTAGCCTGGTGGCTTTGTACGACCCGATCGGCCCGACCCAACCGCGCGCCGAGATGATCTGGCAGTTCCGCGACCTGTGCGACATCCACCACGCCCGTCCGGTGTTTTACCAGGTACGCGCCGAGAACCTGCCGTATTACATGGACATCGGCCTCACCGCGATCAAACTGGGTGAAGAAGCCCGCGTCGACCTGAAACGCTTTGACCTGGAAGCCAAGGGCAAAGAAATGAAGGATTTGCGCTACACCTGGAACCGTGGCACCCGGGACGGCCTGTCCCTGGAAATCTGCGAACCGGGCAAGGCGCCGATGGATGAATTAAAAGTCATCTCCGATGCCTGGCTTACAGGTAAGAATGTGCGGGAAAAGGGCTTCTCCCTGGGCCGTTTCAGCGATGACTACCTCAAGCACTTTCGTATCGCGATCATTCGCTTCGAAGGACGCCCGGTGGCCTTCGCCAATTTGCTCGAAACCTACAATCATGACCTGGCCAGCCTCGACCTGATGCGTGCCCACCCGGACGCGCCCAAGTTGACCATGGAGTTCATGATGGTGGGCCTGATTCAACACTATAAGAGCCACGACTACGCGCGCTTCAGCCTCGGCATGGTGCCGTTGTCGGGCTTGCAACCGCGCCGTGGCGCACCGCTGACCCAGCGCCTGGGCTCGATGGTGTTCCGCCGTGGCGAGCAACTGTATAACTTCCAAGGTTTGCGCCGCTTCAAAGACAAGTTCCAGCCCGACTGGGAACCCCGTTACATGGCCGTGCCCGCAGGACTGGATCCGCTGGTGGCATTGGCCGATACCGCCGCCCTGATCGCGGGCGGCTTGACTGGATTGGTGAAACGCTGATGATTCGACGCTCCTGGCGGTATGTATTGGCTTTAGTGGTGCTGCTTGCGCTGATCGCGGCGGGTGGCTTCTGGTACTGGAACCGCCCTGCCCCGCAACCGACCCTGGAGCACTTGCCCCAGGCCGACGGTTCGGTAATGACCCGCGTAACCCCGGCAAGCAACGCAAAAGCCCGCGTGGCCGTGGCGGTGATGGCCGACGAAACCCTGACCGACAGCCAGCTGATTGCCCTGAGCCAGGGCGGTTCAGCGCAACTGGTTCAGGTGGTGCTGCCAAAAGATGACTGCGCACTGCAGGAAAAAGCCCTGCAAGGCGCCCTGGCCCAGCTGAAAGGCCCGGCAACCCTGGTCAGCGGCATCGGCCCTGGCGCCGCACTCGCCTGGCGCTGGCTGGCCACCCAGAACGACGACAAGGCCAACGCCATCTCCGTGGGCTTCGCCCTGAAACAGGAAGGCTGCAACGACCCGCTGCCGAAAACCGCCGCCCATGGCAGCTGGCTGGTGGCGTGGAACGATAACCCCGACGATGAAAGCGCCAGTTTCGTACGCGACACACCGCGCGCCACCACCAGCATCAGCGACTACGACATTCATTACCCACAGGTGCTGAATAACGAACTGCGCAAGCAACTGGTCGGTTCGGACAACGGCGGCCTGGCGATTCCGGTGGTGGAAGTGCCTGCCGGCCAAGCCAAGGACACCGTGACCCTGTTCCTCTCCGGTGACGGCGGCTGGCGCGACCTGGACCGCGACGTGGCGGGCGAGATGGCGAAGATCGGCTACCCGGTGGTGGGCATCGACACCCTGCGCTACTACTGGCAGCACAAGACGCCGGAGCAAAGCGCCAAGGACCTCACCGAGCTGATGCAACACTACCGGCAAAAGTGGGGCACCAAGCGCTTCGTGCTGACCGGTTACTCGTTCGGCGCCGACGTATTGCCGGCGATCTACAACCGTATGCCAGAGAACGAACAGCAACGGGTGGACGCGATCATCCTGCTGGCCTTCGCCCGTACCGGCAGCTTTGAAATCGAAGTGGAAGGCTGGCTCGGCAACGCCGGCAAAGAGGCCGCCACCGGCCCGGAAATGGCCAAGCTGCCGCCTGAGAAAGTCGTGTGCATCTACGGCGCCGAAGAAGTCGACGAGAGTGGCTGCACCGACAAGACCGCCGTGGGTGAAGCCATGAAGCTGCCGGGCGGGCATCACTTCGATGAGAACTACCCGGCGCTAGCCAAGCGGTTGGTGGATATTATCGTCAAGCATCAGGCCAAAGCTGAATAACTCCAGCTTAACCTAAGACCCAATGTGAGAGCGGGCTTGCCCGCGATAGCGGTGGCTCAGTCACAGTAGCGTTGACTGACACTCCGTCATCGCGGGCAAGCCCGCTCCCACAGTGGTACGTGGTGTTGATGAAAACTAGCGCGGTTCGATGTGCGCAATCATCAGTTGCACCGTCTCATTGCCACGAAACTCATTCACATCCAGCTTGTAGGCCAATTCCACCCAACGCACCGTCGGGTTTGGCCACACTTCGCGGTCCACACCAAAGGCGATGCCATCGAGCTTCACCGACCCGCACTCGCTCTTGAGCACCACTTTCAAATGCCGCTCGCCCACCACCCGCTGCTCCACCAACTGGAATACCCCGTGAAACAACGGCTCGGGAAAGTGCTGCCCCCACGGGCCGGCATGGCGCAGGGCGCGGGCCAGTTCCAGGTGAAACTCTTCCACCGCCAGGGTGCCGTCTGAAAGCAGGCGACCGGTGAGGTCTTCTTCGCGCAGTTGCCGGCGCACTTCGGCATCGAAGGCTTGCGCAAACAACGGGAAGTTGGCCTCGGGCAAGGTCAGCCCCGCCGCCATGGCGTGGCCGCCGTACTTGGTGATCAGGTTGGGGTGCTGGCTGGCGACGACCGCCAGCGCATCGCGGATATGAAAGCCTTGCACCGAGCGTCCAGAGCCCTTGAGCAGGCCATCGCCGGCATCGGCGAAGGCGATGGTCGGGCGGAAATAACGCTCCTTCATACGTGACGCGAGGATCCCGATCACCCCTTGGTGCCACTCCGGATCAAACAGGCACAAGCCGTACGGCATCGACTCCACCGGCAGGTCCTTGAGCTGGGCCAGGGCCTCGCGCTGCATACCTTGTTCGATGGACTTACGGTCCTGGTTCATGCCGTCCAGTTGCGCAGCCATTTCCCGGGCGGCGGCGAAGTCCGTGGTGAGCAGGCATTCGATGCCCAGGCTCATATCATCCAGGCGTCCGGCGGCATTCAGGCGCGGGCCGAGGATAAAACCCAGGTCGGTGGAGGTGATACGCGCATGATCACGCTTGGCCACTTCCAGGATCGCCTTGATGCCCGGCCGCGCCCGACCGGCACGAATACGCTCCAGGCCCTGGTGCACGAGGATGCGGTTGTTGGCGTCCAGCGGCACCACGTCAGCGACGCTGCCCAGGGCCACGAGGTCGAGCAGTTCACCGATGTTCGGCTGGGGCTTGCTGTCATACCAACCCAGGCTGCGCAAGCGCGCGCGCAGGGCCATCAGCACGTAAAAGATCACGCCGACACCGGCCAGGGCCTTGCTGGGAAACGTACAGCCAGGCTGGTTCGGATTGACGATGGCGTCGGCGGCCGGCAGTTCATCGCCGGGCAGGTGGTGGTCGGTGACCAGCACTTGCAACCCTGCCGCTTTCGCCGCCGCCACGCCTTCGACGCTGGAGATACCGTTGTCCACGGTGATCAGCAACTGCGGCTCGCGCTCCAGCGCCACCGCGACGATTTCCGGGGTCAGGCCGTAGCCGTATTCGAAGCGGTTGGGCACCAGGTAATCGACATGGGCCGCGCCGAGCAAACGCAGGCCCAGGGTGCCTACGGTGCTCGCCGTGGCGCCATCGGCGTCGAAGTCACCGACGATCAGGATGCGCTGACGCTGCTCCAGGGCCGTCACCAGCAAATCCACCGCGGCGTCGATGCCCTTGAGCTGCTGATAGGGAATCAACCGCGCCAGGCTCTTGTCCAGCTCGGCCTCCGACTGCACCCCGCGTGCGGCGTAAAGGCGGGTCAACAGCGGCGGCAGTTCACCGAGAAAAGGCAGGACGGCGGGCAATGGGCGGGGATCGATACGCATGGGGTGACGGGAGCTTCTCTTCTAATACATCGGTTAAACACAGATAGTGAACGCAACAAATATCAAGTGTGGGAGTTGGCTTGCCTGCGATGCATACGACTCGGTACATCAGGCACGCCGAGTGGAGGCCATCGCAGGCAAGCCAGCTCCCACCTTTTCAACCGCGCTCGCCGACCAGCCATTGCAGTTGCACTTCATGCTGGCCACGGTCATCGGTCACAAAGATCGTGCCTTCGCTGATCATCACGTCCCACTTGATCACCCGCGGCATGTCCTTGGCCAGGGTCTCCAACACTTCCTGGGGTACGGCAGCGATGTGCACGTTTTTCAGGTTGTTGGCCACCGGCACCACCTTGCCTTCCCACACGCGCAGGCTGCCATAGGCCAGCAGGCTGGTGCGTTCGGTGCGGCGCGAACACCAGGTCAGGCGGTCGGCATCCGGCTGGCCGACTTCGATCCAGTGCAAAACACGATCATCCAGGCTTTTTTCCCACAGGGCCGGCTCGTCTACATCCGACAGGCCACGCCCGAACGCCAATTGCTCGTTGTACCAGAGGGCGTAGGCCAGCAGGCGCACGGTCATGCGCTCTTCGGTTTCCGAAGGGTGGCGGGCGATGGTCTGTTTGACGCTCTCGTACACCGAGCGGTCGAGGTCGGTGAGGTTGAGTTCGAATTTGTAGGTCGTGGACGGCTGGGCCATGAACGGGCTTCTAAAGACAAGGAAAGGCGGCCAGTCTAACCGATGGCGAGGGCATTGAACGAATACTGCGCTGCATCCGCGCGGCTCGCCTATGTTAAAAAGCAGTACATCAACATCCCGCGCTTGTAAGGATCCCCATGTCGCTCACTGCCAAACCACTTGCCGGCCTGAAAGTCATCGAGCTGGGCACTTTGATCGCCGGCCCGTTTGCCTCACGCATCTGCGCCGAATTCGGCGCCGAGGTGATCAAGGTCGAATCCCCGGACGGCGGCGACCCGCTGCGCAAATGGCGCAAGCTGTATGAAGGCACTTCGCTGTGGTGGTTTGTGCAGGCGCGCAACAAGCAGTCGCTGACCCTCAACCTCAAGCACCCTGAGGGGCTGGCGATCCTCAAGCAACTGTTGGCCGACGCCGACATCCTGATCGAAAACTTCCGCCCAGGCGTGCTGGAAAAACTCGGCCTGAGCTGGGAAACCCTGCACGCACTCAACCCCAAGTTGGTGATGGTGCGCCTCTCGGGCTTCGGCCAGACGGGGCCGATGAAGGACCAGCCGGGGTTTGGCGCGGTGGGCGAGTCCATGGGCGGCTTGCGCTATATCACCGGCTTCGAGGACCGCCCGCCCGTGCGCACCGGGATCTCCATCGGCGACTCGATTGCCGCGTTGTGGGCCGTGATCGGCGCGCTGATGGCGCTGCGTCACCGCGAAGTCAACGGCGGCCTGGGCCAAGTGGTGGATGTGGCGCTGTATGAAGCCATCTTCGCCATGATGGAAAGCATGATCCCCGAGTTCGACGTGTTCGGGTTTATCCGTGAGCGCACCGGCAACATCATGCCCGGCATCACCCCGTCCTCGATCCACACCACCGCAGACGGCAAGCATGTGCAGATCGGCGCCAATGGCGATGCGATCTTCAAGCGCTTCATGCGGGTGATCGGCCGTGACGACTTGGCGAGCGACCCTGCACTGGCGAGCAATGACGGGCGTGACGCTCGCCGCGACGAGCTGTATGGCGTGATTGATCGCTGGGTCAATTCGCTGTCGCTCGACCAGGTGATTGAGCACCTGAATAAAGCCGAGGTGCCCGCCAGCCGTATCTACAGCGCCGAAGACATGCTGGGCGACCCGCAATTCCTGGCCCGGGAAATGTTCCTCAAGGCGCAGTTGCCGGGCGGCAAGGACTTCAAGATGCCCGGCATCGTGCCCAAGCTCTCGGACACCCCCGGCAGTTGTGAATGGGTCGGCCCGCAACTGGGTGAACACAACAGCCTGGTGCTCAATGCCCTGGGCTACGACGCGGCGGCTATCACTCGCCTGCGCGAGGATGGCGCGATCTGACAAATCCCAGGCAAAAAGAAACCCCGAGCAGTGGGGAGACAACTCGGGGTTAAACGTGGTCTACAAAAAGACCCGCACAGCAAGCGACAAACACCGGAGCACAATGCCTGCTCTTGCTGTTACAAACTCTGACTGAACACCTTGTAGGAAGGTTCCGAAGAAAAATAATGTTTCATGCCAGTGCGCCGCCACGGGTTTGGGAAGCGTTGCGCAAGGCAGCGATGACTGAAGGTTCCAGGCGCCCTTCGGCGATTTTCAGATCGCGGAGCAGGCAATCCACCACATCCACCAGCGCGCGCTTGTCGCTCAATTGCGCACGATCGACTTCACGTTCAACCACGATGGCGCCACCGGGGTTCTTCACGGTTACCAGGCAGTCGTCGCGCATACCGGCAGAGGTCAGCGTAACCTGATAAGGGCTCAGTGCTTGGCTGAGCAATAGGTTGATACTTTCCATCTCGATCACCACTCAATCATTCGAAAAAGGTTCGAAAAACAAAAATGTCACGAAGAGGCTGACATTCAAGTGACCCGTGCTCAAAGCAGAAAGTTCTACCTTTTGTGTAATCCACTGCTTGAGGAAAACGAGCATGCACGGAAAAGATGACAGAGAAAAAACAACGGCGCACAGGCTAGAATCCCTCGATTGTCCCGGGAGCCTGCCTTGAGAGCTGCGTCTGAACCGCCCTTGCGTATCGTGATTGCCGACGATCACCCGATTTTCCTGATTGGCCTGCGCGCCGTGCTCGAACGTGACCCGCACATCAGCATCGTCGGCGAGGCCAATTCCCCCCAGGCCCTCAGTGCGTTGTTGCAACACTGTGCCTGCGATGTGGTGGTGACCGACTTCATGATGCCCGTCGAGCCCCAGGCCGACGGGCTGCGCTTGATCGAGCAACTGCGCCGGCACTATCCGCACCTGCCCATTGTGGTGGTGACCATGCTCAACAATGCCGGGTTGTTTCATTCCATCCTGGCATTGGGTGTGATGGGCCTGCTGAGCAAGGCCAGCCTGGCCGATGAGCTGCCCCAGGCGATCCGCCAGGTGCGCCAGCAACGCACCTATGTGGCCCAGACCATCCGCCAGGCGCTGAGCCTGGCCGGAGAAGTCGGCGCTGATCGCCTGCATTCCCAGGAGCACCTGTCACCCCGGGAGCTGGAGGTGATTCGCCTGTTGGCCAGTGGTATGACGGTGGGCGAGATCGCCGCGCACCTGCATCGCAGCAAGCAGACCGTCAGCGCGCAAAAAGTCAGCGCCATGCGCAAGCTGGGGCTGGCCAACGATGCCGCCCTGTTTATTTACGTGCAGGAACACGGGCTGGCCTAGCCTGGAACGCGATCCATTGCTTGAGCGCCGCGGCGTCCATCGGCCGGGCGATAAAGCAGCCTTGCAGCCACGCCGCGCCCAGTTCGCCCACAGCGTGATAGTCGGCGGCGGTTTCCACGCCGGTGACCACCACGGCAACGTCCAGGCGCGCCGCCATGCTCATGGCGCCCGCCACCACCGCCGCCTTGCGGTCATCATTGGCCATCCCACAGGCAAACGCCGGGGGAATTTTCAGCTCGGTAAAAGGCAGTTCCAGCAAATGCTGCAGGCTGGTGCCGCCCATGCCGAAGTCGCCGATGGACAACTGGCAACCCAACATACGCAAGCGCAGCAAGCCGGTGACATGGGCGCTGTCGGTTTTCAAGGTCGAGGTTTCCACCAGCTCCAGCGTCAGGCTATGGGCGGGTACACCGTGCAACTGCAGCAGACCTTGCAGCACCTGGGGAAAGTGCTCGCGCTCCAGCATGCGCCCGGGGATGTTCACGGCCACTGGCAGCACCTGGCCGCTTTCGCCCATCACCTGGTTCGCCAGGCCAAGCGCCTGCTCCAGCACATGCCAGGTAAACGCCTCTTCCATGCCGGCAAACTCCAGCACCGGCAGGAACTCCTCAGGCAGCAACAGCTCACCGTCCGGCAACTGCCAACGCGCCAGCGCCTCCACCCCTTGCAACACACCGGCCTGACTGACGATGGGCTGGTACCAGACCCTGCCACAGGCTGCGATAGTTGCCTGGCTGACATCCGCCGAGGGCGGCAGTTGTTCCCGCTCGCTCAAGCTCAGCAGTTGACGGGCGCGCTCCCAGGACAACATCGGTGGCCCTGGGCGAAAATGTACCTGGCAGTCGCTCAGTAGTTGCCCGATCAACTTGGCCGAAGCCGGCTTGGGCAAACACGCCAAGACCTTGAGTCCCAATTGGCAGGCCATGTTCGCCACACCTTCCAGCACGTCGGGCTCGGCGTTGCTGAGCAGGATCAATACTTGGGCCAGGCGGCGTTCCGCCAACTCGCGGATCAATTCCAGGCCATCGCCCTGCTCCAGGTACAAATCGCAGATGGCGATATCCACCGGGCCTTTGCTGTCCAGAGACTGGCGGGCGGTTTCGACCGTTTCCGCGGCCCGTACATTGAACACGCCGTTGGCATTGAGCATCTGGTGCAGGGCCATCAGTTGAAACGGGTTGTCTTCGAGGATCAGGACGTTCAGGGATCGCATGGGTAAGGATGTCGCTACAGGGAAAGTCCTGCACAGTAGCCACATGCTGTGGTGTACCCCATAGGACGTGTCCTAAAAGCTTGCTTAAATGTGGGAGGGGCAAGCGCAGCTCTCCTGTGGAAGCTGGCTTGCCTGCGAAGGCGGTGGGCCAGTTCAAGACAGCTCCCACAGGGGATCGTCGTTGCCTTGAGCATTGCGTTCGCTTAGCTGATCGGCATTAAGGTGTTACGCATCCAGGTAGGGTTGCAGGTCGCGACGAAACGCCTTGAGCACCTCGGACAAGCGCAGCCAGGGTTCTTCAAGCTCGGCGCCGCGCTGTTCACGGGCGCACTGCTCAAGGGCGACACAAGCCTTGGCCAGTGGCAGTGCGTCCACCAGCGAGCAAATGCCCTTGAGCCGGTGCAGCGATGCATTCAAGCGTGCCACGTCGCGCTCGGCCAGGGCACCCGCCAATACCTCGTGTTCGTGGTCCAGGCTCTTGGCCAGTTCGTGCAACATGCTCTGCAGCACCGGGCCATCGGCCTGGGTCATGGTGCGCAGGGCCTGGATATCGAACGAACGCCGGGGCGCCACGCGGGCCAGCACTTGGGTCCAGTGTTCCAGGGTCACCGGCTTGACCAGCAGTTCATCCATACCGGCGTCCTCGCAGCGGCGTTGTTCATCTTTCATGGCGTTCGCGGTGCAACCCACCAGCGCGCTACGAGGCCGTTGTTCCTCGGCTTCGAGGCGCCGAATCGCGGCACTCAAGGCATAGCCGGACATGCCGGGCATCTGGCAATCGGTCACCAGCACGTCAAAACGCTGCTCACGCCAGCGTTGCAACGCGGCCTCGGCCGACTCCAGGGCGACCACCTGGTGACCGAGGAACTGCAACTGCTGCGCCAGCACCAAGCGGTTGGCCGCCAAATCATCCACCACCAGTACCGACAGGCTACGCCCCGTCGGTGACAACGTCGCGGTGGGCGTTGCCGGCACATCATCGGTGCTGACCCGGTCCAGGCGCAGGTCAATGCACACCTCCGTCCCCTCGCCCACCACGCTGTCGAGGTGAATACTCCCGCCCATCAATTCCACCAGTTGCTTGCAGATACTCAGGCCCAGACCGGTGCCGCCGTGTTGCGCAGCGGTCAGGGCGCTCACTTGGGTAAACGGCTTGAACACCCGCGGCTGTTGCTCGGCGCTGATGCCCGGGCCGCTGTCCTTGACGCACAGGTGCAGGTATTCGCTATCGGTCTCATCCCGTTGGCAGGTCACGCTGAGGTGAACCCCGCCCCGCTCGGTAAATTTGAGCGCATTGCCCAACAGGTTGTGCATCACCTGGCGTAACCGCAGCGGGTCGAACCAGTAATAACCCTGAGCAGCCGGATCAAACGCCAGGGTCAGATGCAGGCCCTTCTTTTGCGCCGTGGCTTCGAACAGGCTCTGGATACCCTCGAAAAAGCGCTTCAACTCAGTGGTCTGTGGCGCCAGCTGCAGGTGGCCGGCTTCGATCTTGGCCAAGTCCAGGCTGTCGCCCATCAGCGCAATCAGCTCGCGCGCCGAACGATGGGCCACCTGCAGCGCCTCGGAAACCGGCTGGCCGCTTGCCAGACAACGCTCTTGCTCCAGTTCGAGCAAGCCAATGATGGCAGTCATGGGAGTGCGAATCTCGTGGCTCAAGGCCGAGAGAAATGCACTTTTGGCGTAGTTCGCTTCGTCGGCGGCCTGGCGAGCGTCCATCAACTGGCGCTCCAGGTCTTTGCGTTCGTTGATATCGATCCAACCGCCCAACAATCCCTGCAGACGGCCCTGGGCATCAAAAAAAGGCACGGTCCACTGGTAGACGTGATAACTGCCGCCGTTGAGCTCCAATTGCCGGTCGACAAACAACGGCTGCTGCGTGGCCAATTGCTCCATGTGGCCTTCGTGCAGCCGCGCCGCTGTGGCGTCGGGCACGACCTTGCTCTCCATCAGCGTCAGGCCCTGGATCAGCTCCAGCCGGGTCGCCAATTGCTGTTCATAACTTTTATTGCAGGTCACCAGGCGCCCGTCCAGGTCGCGGACGAACAGCGGGTTGGGCATGCCGTCGAGCAGTGCGCGCTTGAACGCCAACTGGTCATTGAGCCGTTGCTCGGCCTCCAGCCGTTGGTGAATCTGGCGCTTGAGCCGGCTGTTCCACACCAGCGACACCAACACAAACAGCAGCGCCGTGGCCACCGTCCAATAGGCCCATGGCGGTACCCGTTGCCAGGCCGGCAGCGGAATCGCCACGGCACCGATCCAACGCAAGCGCAAGGCACTCAACTCAGCCACCGGCAGCGCCTCCAGGGCTTTATTCAGAATGCTCAGCAGCTCAGGCTGGTCCTTGCGCACCGACAGGCAGTTGGACGACCACTTGCCATCGACACTGCGTCCGATACGCAGGCCATCTTCCGGGTAACTCTGCACTTCCACTTCAGTTTGAATGGTAGCGGCCGCCTCGCCCCGTCGTACCAGCTCACGGGCCTGGTTGTAATTGTCCACCAGGCGCAACGTGATGTTCGGATGCGCATGGCGAATATCATTTTCCAATACATGACGTGCCGGCAGCGCCAGCACCTTGCCGTCCAACTGCTTCAAGCCGGTGAGCGGCGCGGCGTCGGCACGCTCGACAAACACCCAGCCGGACCCGCCATACCCATGGCTGAAGTTGAGCACTGTGCTGCGCTCGCGGTTAACGGCCAGGGTCGTGTTCATCTGCGCCCTACCTGTTTCCAGCCATTCCAGGGTTTGCGCGGTGGAGTGCACCTCTTCAAAGACAAATTGCAAACCGGTCATGCGCGTGATGCGATGCAACAAATCCACATTCAAGCCAACCCAGTGACCCTCCTTATCCTTGAATATGTAGGGAGACATCTGCTGGGCCACCACCACGACATGGGGATGCTCGCGCACCCAGGCCTGTTCCGACGCCGACAACGCAATGCGCTCACCACTGATACCGACGCCGAGCCCGGTGGTCCAGCGCGCGAGGATTTCGCGCTGCACCGACTCGTCGAGGCTTGCCAGCGCGCGATTCATCATGGCCCCCAACAACGGATCGGCCTGGCGGGTGGCGAAGGCAAAACCAATGGGCGCCAGCCGGCTCTGCTCCTTGATCTGCAACCCCAGGTAAGGCCGCAGCGACTTATAGGCGCGCACAATCACTTCGTTGCCGATAAACGCATCGACGTCACCTTGCTTCAAGGCTTCGAGGCCGCTGTAGAGGTTGGGGGCGAGCATGATGTGGCTGTCGGGATACGCCGCGTGAACCTTCTGCACGTTGGCGTAGCCGTCGAGCAACACCAGCTTCTTGCCGGCCAGATCGTCGCCTTGGGTATCGTCGCGACGCAGCACCACCACCGAGCGGTCGGGCATGTAGTCCGGGGTGAATTGCAGGCCAGGTACGTCACGCTCGTAACCATTGGCACTGGTGAGTATGTCGATGGTGCCGTTGCGCAGCGCTTCGACCGCCTGGGCGCGCTCGGAAAAGCCCAGCACTTGCATGGGCACACCCAGCCGCGCGCCAACCAGGCTCAAATAATCGGCGCTGATGCCCTGGTAGCGATTGCGGTCGCGGGTGATATCGATCGGCTGGTAGTCATCTATCGAGATGCCCACCTTCAGTGTCCGATGCGCCGCCAACCACTGCTGCTCCGTTGGCGCCAGCGGCATAGGTTCAAGCGGGATAAACGCCGGCACCAGTTTGAACGGCAGGCTGACGGCGGCCAGGCTCATGGGCACCTGGATAAGCCACAACAGGCACACCAGCTTCAACGTCCATTGGATCAAAACCTGCACCGGTTGGGTTTCCTTGATTGGGCGACTGGGCAAGTATGGCTCGCCAGAATGAAAAAGCCCGTCACGAGGACGGGCTTGGCCGACTGCAAAAAAAGCTGAATGCATACCTGTAGCAGCCTGATATCCGCCTCATGGTCAGCGGGTGAGTTAGCTGAATGTGGGAGCCGGGCCTGCATCGCAGGCAAGCCAGCTCCCACACAAACCCGCTACCCCATTCTTGATTAGAGCGGCTTGCCCCGATTGCCATGCTGGCTGACGAACGCCTGCACCGCCTTCAGGTCGTTGGCCAACACGGTGCAGCGCTCTTCGCGCTCGAACAGGTCGGTCAAATGCTCCGGCAACTCCAGGGCCTTGCCAATGCCGGCTTTCTCGACCGCTTCCGGGAACTTGACCGGGTGCGCGGTACCGAGGATCACCATTGGAATATCCAGGCTGCGGCGGCATTCGCGGGCGGCTTTCACGCCGATAGCCGTGTGCGGGTCGAGCACTTCGCCGGTCTCGGCATAGACCTGCGCGATGGTTTCGCAGGTCTGCGCATCGTCCACGGCCAGGGAATCGAACAGCTTGCGGGTTTCGGTCCAGCGCTCTTGCTCGACGCTGAAACCGCCACCTTGCTTGAAGCTGTTCATCAGCTCGGCCAGGGCTGCGCCGTTGCGACCGTGCATGTCGAACAGCAGGCGCTCGAAGTTCGACGACACCATGATGTCCATGGACGGCGACAGCGTGGCATGCAGGGTTTCCTTCACATACTGGTTGCCGCTCATGAAGCGATGCAGGATGTCGTTGCGGTTGGTGGCGACGATCAACTGGTTGATCGGCAGGCCCATGTTGCGCGCCAGGTAACCGGCAAAAATATCGCCGAAGTTGCCGGTAGGCACCGAGAACGACACCGAGCGCGCCGGGCCACCCAACTGCAGCGAAGCGTGGAAGTAGTAGACGATCTGGGCCATGATCCGCGCCCAGTTGATCGAGTTGACCGCCACCAGGCGCGTGCCCTTGAGGAAGCTCTGGTCAGCGAAGCTGTTCTTGACCATTTCCTGGCAGTCATCGAAGTTGCCTTCGATGGCGATGTTGTGGATGTTCTCACCGAAGATGGTGGTCATCTGGCGACGTTGCACTTCCGACACGCGCTTGTGCGGGTGCAGGATGAAGATGTCGACGTTTTCGCAGTGCTTGCACCCTTCGATGGCCGCCGAGCCGGTATCGCCGGAGGTAGCACCGATGATCACCACGCGCTCGCCACGTTTTTCCAGCACGTAGTCGAGCAGGCGACCGAGCAGTTGCAGGGCGAAGTCCTTGAACGCCAGAGTCGGGCCGTGGAACAGCTCCAGTACCCACTCATTGCCGTTCAGTTGGCGCAGGGGCGCGATGGCGTTGTGGGAAAACACGCCATAGGTTTCTTCCAGAATCTTCTTGAAGTCCGCATCCGGAATGCTGCCGGTGACGAACGGGCGCATCACTCGGAAAGCCAGTTCGTGATACGGCAGGCCGGCCCAGGAGGCGATTTCTTCCTGGGTGAAGCGTGGCAGGTTTTCCGGCACATACAGGCCGCCGTCGGTGGCAAGGCCTGCCAGCAGAACGTCTTCGAAATTCAGGGCCGGTGCCTGGCCGCGGGTGCTGATGTAACGCATGACTGGCTCCTCTAAAACATTCTCGAACAGGGGCCGCCGAATGGACGGGGCCCCTGGAACAAATCGGTTAGTTCAAGTGTTCGACGCGAATGCGCACCACCGGGCCGACCACGCCTTGCAGGGCTTCGAGGGCATGGATGGCATCGTTGATGTGCTGTTCGAGCACGCGGTGGGTCAGCAGGATCATCGGCACCTGGCCGTTTTGCTCCTCGACTTCCTTCTGCATGATCGATTCGATGTTGATACCGCGCTCCGACAGGATGCTGGCTACCTGGGCCAATACGCCTGGATGGTCCTGGGCCTGGATGCGCAGGTAGTAGGCACTTTCGCAGGCTTCGATCGGCAGGATCGGGTGGGCCGACAGCGAGTCCGGCTGGAAGGCCAGGTGCGGCACGCGGTTTTCCGGGTCGCTGGTCATGGCGCGAACCACGTCCACCAGGTCGGCGATCACCGACGACGCGGTCGGCTCCATGCCGGCACCGGCGCCGTAGAACAAGGTGGAACCGGCGGCGTCGCCGTTGACCATCACCGCGTTCATCACGCCATTGACGTTGGCGATCAGGCGGTCGGCCGGGATCAGCGTCGGGTGAACCCGCAACTCGATGCCCGCCGAGGTGCTGCGCGCCACGCCCAGGTGCTTGATACGGTAGCCCAGGGCTTCGGCGTAGTTGACGTCGGCGGTGGTCAGCTTGGTGATGCCTTCGGTGTAAGCCTTGTCGAACTGCAGCGGGATACCGAAGGCTATGGACGCCAGGATGGTCAGCTTGTGAGCCGCGTCGATGCCTTCCACGTCGAACGTCGGGTCGGCTTCGGCGTAACCCAGGGCCTGGGCTTCGGCCAGCACGTCTTCGAAGGTACGGCCCTTCTCGCGCATTTCGGTGAGGATGAAGTTACCGGTGCCGTTGATGATGCCGGCTACCCAGTTGATGCGGTTGGCGGACAGGCCTTCACGGATCGCCTTGATCACCGGGATACCACCGGCCACCGCGGCTTCGAACGCCACGATCACGCCCTTCTCGCGGGCCTTGGCGAAGATCTCGTTGCCGTGCACGGCGATGAGCGCCTTGTTGGCGGTGACCACGTGCTTGCCGTTCTCGATGGCCTTGAGCACCAGCTCGCGGGCCACGGTGTAGCCGCCTACCAGCTCGATAACGATATCGATCTCAGGGTTGGTGGCCACGGCGAACACATCGTTGGTAATCGCAATACCGGTCGTTTCGAACTGGGGCTTTGGCGAACGCGTGGCAATCTGCGCCACTTCAATCCCGCGACCTGCGCGGCGGGAAATTTCTTCAGCGTTACGCTGAAGTACGTTGAAGGTACCGCCACCGACGGTCCCTAACCCACAGATGCCTACTTTGACCGGTTTCACTGAAGAACTCCCCATGAAACGGCCGACGCTAGGTCGGCCGTGAAAACAGCCGCACAACTGCGGCTCTCAATTAATGACTCGCCGACGGTTCGGCGGGCCATGATCGTCAAAGGCTCAACGATAAATGCTTACTTGGCACCCAGTGCCAGTTTGGCAACTTGCGGCGCCGGCTGGTAGCCCGGAATCACCTGGCCGTCGGCCAAAACGATGGCCGGCGTACCGTTCACACCAATGGACTGGCCCAGGGCGAACTGCTTGGAAACCGGGTTGGCGCATTTGGCCGATTTGATTTCCTTGCCGTCGACCATCTTGTCCATGGCCGCTTTCTTGTCGGCCGAGCACCACACCGCCTGCAACTGCTCGTCACCCGGCGAACCCAGGCCCTGGCGCGGGAAAGCGACGTAGCGCACTTCCACGCCCAACTTGTTCAGTGCCGGGATTTCAGCGTGCAGCTTGTGGCAGTACGGGCACGTGGTGTCGGTGAACACGGTGATATGGGTCTTGGTTTCGCCAATGGCGGGGTAAACCACGGTTTCAGCCACCGGGATGCCGTTGATCAGCTTCGACACGCCCAGGCGCTCGGCCTTCTCGGTCAGGTTGACCGGCTTGCCATCCTTGAGCTGGAACAGGTAGCCCTGGACGATGTACTGGCCATCGGCACTGGCGTACAGCACGCGGCTACCCTTGAGCTTGACTTCATACAGGCCGGCCATGGGGCTGGCGCTGATGCTTTCGATCGGGGTGTCGAGCGCCAGGTTGGCCAGGCTCTTGCGAATGGTCTGCTCGGCCGCATCATCGGCGACCGCAAAGGTGGAAACCAACGCAATGGCTGCGGCGGCAATAATCTGGGTCAAGCGCATGGGAACTCCTGAAGGCAGAGGCAGGGACGGGAGCAGAATACTGATCTGGAACACAACGGGTGCCGTCCCCTTCGCGAACCGGCAAAGCCTACCACAGTTGGGCGGGAGGGCAGACCGCGACAGCTAAAATGGGCCATTTCTGACGGTTTTATCCGCGCGGGTGGTGCTTGGCGTGCATGTCCTGCAAACGTGCGCGTGCCACATGGGTGTAGATCTGGGTTGTGGATAAGTCGCTGTGCCCAAGCAGCATTTGCACTACGCGCAAATCCGCACCGTGGTTGAGCAAGTGGGTGGCGAACGCATGGCGCAAGGTGTGGGGTGACAGCGCTTTGCCGATCCCGGCCACTTTGGCCTGGTGCTTGATGCGGTGCCAGAAGGTCTGGCGGGTCATCTGCTCGCCGCGCTGGCTGGGGAACAGCACGTCGCTGGGGCGCCCACCCAGCAGTTCGTGGCGCGCATCGCGCATGTAGCGCTCGACCCACACAATCGCCTCCTCGCCCATCGGCACCAGCCGCTCCTTGCTGCCCTTGCCCATCACGCGCAACACGCCTTGGCGCAGGTTGACCTGTTCCAGGGTCAGGCTGATCAGTTCGGTGACGCGCAGGCCGCAGGCATACAGCACCTCCAGCATGGCACGGTCGCGCTGGCCGATGGCCTCGCTCAGGTCCGGGGCCGCGAGCAGGGCATCGACGTCGGCTTCCGACAAGGATTTGGGCAACGGCCTGCCGAGTTGCGGCATGTCGATTTGCAGGGTCGGGTCGACGGCAATGAGTTTTTCCCGCAGCAGGTAGCGATAAAAGCCACGCACGCCGGAGAGGAATCGGGCAGTGGAGCGCGGTTTGTAGTCCTGCTCCAGGCGCCAGGCCAGGTGATCGAGGATCAGCTCGCGCCCGGCATTGATCAGTTCGAGGTTTTTTTCCTGCAGCCAGCCGTTGAACAGCGCCAGGTCGCTGCGGTACGCCTGGCGTGTGTTGTCCGACAGGCCTTTTTCTAACCAGAGGGCGTCGAGGAAGCGGTCGATCAGGGGATGGTCAATGGCAGGCATGGGCACTCAAGCGACTTAGCACAAGGCAATACGCGTATTATTTAAGGAACTGTGACAAGAGCCATTAGTCTTTCATAGCCCGCTATTTCAAGGAACAGGAAGCTTTAATGAACGAACAACAGATTTTGTTGGCTTTTGGCGGCATTGGCGTGGCCGCACTCGGCTGCCAGTGGCTGGCCTGGCGCCTGAAACTGCCAGCGATTCTGTTTCTCCTGCTGAGCGGGATTCTGGCAGGGCCGATACTCGGATGGCTCGACCCGCAGGAAATGTTCGGCCCTCTGTTGATGCCATTGGTGTCGCTGGCAGTGGCGCTGATCCTGTTTGAGGGCAGCCTGACCCTGCACCTGTCGGAATGGAAGGAAATCGGCAGCGTCGTCCACCGGCTGGTCACCGTCGGCGCACTCTCGACCTGGGCGGTGATCACCCTGGCCACCCACTGGTTGCTGGGCTTCGACTGGATGCTGGCGCTGCTGTTCGGCACCCTGACACTGGTCACCGGCCCAACGGTGATTGTGCCCATGCTGCGTGTGGTACGCCCCAAAGCCTCCATCGCCAATATCCTGCGCTGGGAAGGCATCGTCATCGACCCGATTGGCGCACTGCTGGCGGTAGTGGTGTATAGCTTCATCATCGCCAGTGCGTCGGGCGATGGTTTGAGCCACAGCCTGCTGACCTTCGGCGGCGTCATCCTCTGCGGCAGCCTGTTCGGCATCGCCGGTGGTTGGGTACTGGGCCAGATCATGCGCCGCCAGTGGTTGCCGGAATACCTGCATAACCTGGCCACGCTGGCGGGCGTGCTGGGTATCTTCATCGCTTCCAACCAAGTGATGCATGAGTCCGGCCTGCTGGCGGTCACGCTGATGGGCATGTGGATGGCGAATATGAAGGGCGTGGATGTACGGCACATCCTGCACTTCAAGGAAAACCTCAGTGTGTTGCTGATTTCCGGGCTGTTCATCCTACTGGCGGCGCGCCTAGACCTGAACGCCATGATCGCCCTGGGCCCGTTCGTGTTGATCCTGCTGTTGATCATCCAATTCATTGCACGCCCGTTGAACGTGGCGCTTTCGACCTTTGGCTCGGGGTTGAACTGGCGCGAGCGCGCACTGCTGGCCTGGATCGCCCCACGGGGCATCGTGGCGGCGGCGGTGTCAGCGATCTTTGCGATCCGCCTGGATGAGGCTGGCCACGAAGGCGCGTTGTTGCTGGTGCCGCTGACCTTCGCGGTGATCATCGGCACCGTGGTGCTGCAAAGCGCCACGGCACGCCCCTTGGCCCGCCTGCTGAAAGTCGCCGAGCCGGCGCCCAGCGGCTTCCTGATCGTGGGTGCGAACGGCCCGGCGCGGGCACTCGGCAAGGCGTTGCAGCAATTGGGCAGCCGCGTGTTACTGACGGATTCCAGCTGGGAAAACATCCGCGCCAGTCGTATGGAAGGCTTGCCTACGTACTTCGGCAACCCGGCCTCCCAGCATGCCGAGTCCCATCTGGACCTGGTCGGCCTGGGGCATCTGCTCGCGCTCTCGCCTTCTGGCGAACTGAATGCCTTGGCCACCATGCGTTTTCGCCATGACTTCGGCCATCGCCTGTTCGCCCTGGCCAGCAGCCAGGAAAACCGCCGCACCGACAAACACAAGGCCAGCCACGAACATCGCGGGCACTTGCTGGGCAGCCAACCCTTGAGCTACACCAAGTTGGCCAGCCTGTTGGGCCAAGGCGCCGAGTTGTACAGCACCAGCCTCACCGACGGCTTTGGCTGGGAGCAGTACCAGGCGTTGCACGGGGAGCGCGCCACCTTGCTGTTTGCCCGGGACACCAGCGGCTGGGTGCACGTGGTCTCGCCCGAGAGCAATTTGAAGCCTGTAGCGGGCTGGACCTTGCTGGCGGTGATTCAACCGCAGGCCAGCATCGCCGAGTAATCAGTCAACAAAGTCAGGCAATACCGGGACAGGGCGTTTATCTGCGTCAATCGCGACGAAGCTGAACACGCCCTGGATCGCCTTTTCACGGCCATCAGCGCTCATGCTCTCGACGAACACTTCAACCTCGACCTTGAGGCTGGTGTTGCCGACCTTGATCACCCGACCGATCAGCTCAACGATAGAGCCGGCCGGGATCGCGTGGTTGAAGTCGATACGGTCGGTGGAGACCGTCACCAACGGCAAGCGACAGAAACGCGTGGCGGTGATGAACGACACTTCGTCCATCCATGCCAGGGCGGTGCCGCCGAACAGGGTGTTGTGGTGGTTGGTGGTGGGCGGGAACACGGCCTTGGTCACGTGCGTGACGGACAGGTCGGTACGGCGTTGGATTTCTTCGAGGCGGGTGGTCATGGGTCAATACCGGCAGATAGGCAAATTTCAGGCACAAAAAAGCAGCCCGTAGGCTGCTTTTTTCTGCATCGGGAAGCTGGACTTAAGCCAGTTTTTCCTTGATGCGAGCTGCTTTACCGGACAGGTCACGCAGGTAGTACAGCTTGGCTTTACGTACGTCACCGCGACGCTTGACGGCCATGCTGTCGATTTGCGGGCTGTAGGTCTGGAAAGTACGCTCTACGCCAACACCGTTGGAGATTTTACGAACAGTGAAAGCACTGTTCACACCACGGTTACGCTTGGCGATTACTACGCCTTCGAACGCTTGCAGACGCGAACGGTCGCCTTCCTTCACTTTCACCTGAACGACAATAGTGTCGCCCGGGGCAAAGGTAGGGATCTCTTTGGTCATCTGCTCTGCTTCGAGTGCAAGGATGATTTTGTTAGTCATGCTGTGCTCCTAAGGTAAGTCAATGGACCTACCATCGATACGTTGTTAACTATCGTCCCGCGCGAGGATGTATTCCTCGAGCAGCTTCTTCTCTTCTCCAGAAAGCGAGCGGCTTTCCAGAAGATCGGCGCGTCGTTCATAGGTCCGACCAAGGGACTGCTGTAAACGCCAACGCCGGATGTGTGCGTGATTGCCACTTAGCAATACGTCGGGAACACGCTGATCCACATACACCTCCGGACGGGTGTAGTGCGGGCAATCCAGCAAACCATCCGTGAAGGAATCTTCCTCCGCGGAGTCCGCATGCCCTAAAGCTCCGGGCAGCAGTCGTGTAACCGCATCTATCAGGACCATCGCCGGCAGCTCGCCGCCAGACAGGACATAGTCCCCAATCGACCACTCTTCATCGACATGAGCTTCAATAAAACGCTCGTCAATGCCTTCATAGCGACCGGCAATCAGGATCAAACTTTCCTCATTCGCCAGTTCGCGTACCGCCGCCTGTTTCAGCTGACGGCCTTGAGGGGACAGGTAAATTACCTTCGCCTTCTCCCCGGCGGCTGCCTTGGCCTGAACCAACGCGTCTTCCAGGGGCTTGATCTTCATCACCATGCCCGGGCCACCGCCAAATGGGCGATCGTCCACAGTGTGATGTCGATCCGTCGTGTAGTCTCGCGGGTTCCAACAGGTGAGCTGCAACAGCCCCTGTTTCACCGCCCGACTGGTGATGCCGTACTCGCTGATGGCGGAAAACATCTCGGGAAACAAACTGATCACTTCAATGCGCAAATTAGCCACGCTTAGAAGTCCGCGTCCCATTCCACCTTCATCTCGCCCGCTGCCAGGTCGACGGCCAACACGCATTGCTCGGTATAGGGCAATAGGCGTTCGCGATCATCCAGGCTGCCAGCGCAAGGCTTGACCACCATTACATCATTGGCGCCGGTTTCCAGAAGATGATCGATTTTCCCCAGCAATTGCCCGAGTTGATCAATAACCTTCAGACCTTCCAGCTGGTACCAGTAGTACTCGCCGTCGGTCAATTCAGGGAACAGGTTGCGCGGCACGCAGATCTCATAACCGGCCAGAAGACGAGCTTCTTCACGATCATCAAGACCCTTGAGCTTTGCGACCAGTAACTTGTCGCTCCCGCGTCCACTGACCAGCTCGACCTGTTTCACACTCCCTTCGCGCTTGAGCGTCCAGGTTTTGTACTGCAACAGGTTTTCAGTCGGATCAGTAAAGGAATACACCTTCACTTCGCCGCGAACGCCATGAACAGAGTAAATCTTGCCGATAACGATCAAATCATCAGCAACAGCTGGCGTCGCGTTCATATTGCTCAGGCTGCGGCCTTAGCCGAGTCCTTCAACAGTTTTGCAACGCGCTCGGATGGCTGTGCGCCAACGCTCAGCCAGTAGGCTACGCGCTCTTGGTTCACGGACAGACGAACTTCTTGACCACGAGCAACAGGGTTGAAGAAACCAACCTGTTCCTTGTGCGAACCGTCACGCGGGTTGCGGCTGTCGGTTACGGTCAAGTGGTAAAACGGGCGCTTTTTGGAGCCGCCAAGGGCAAGACGGATTGTTAGCATGTGAACATCGTTCCTGTAGTCGGTGCTGCAAATCTAAATGCACAGCGGGCATAGGTGCCCGAAAGGCCGCATATTCTAAGGAATATCCGGACTTTTGCAAATGTCTTTTTCTGGCGCCTATCAGCGTGCCATTCAGATCTGCTATAGAGCCGTCGGTTAAAACGGCGAGTCAGCGCCCGCCAACGGCGGGTTTGCTGGAGATCCCACATCCCTGTGGGTCGGAGCGGGAGCTGGGCTCCCACTCGAATACTTTACATTTTAGGCATGCCGCCGCCGGGCAACATACCGCCCATGCCGCGCATCATCTTGGCCATACCGCCCTTGGCGGAGAACTTCTTCATCATCTTCTGCATCTGCTTGTGCTGCTTGATCAAGCGACCGATGTCCTGCACCTGGGTGCCGGAACCCATGGCGATCCGGCGTTTGCGCGAACCGCTGATCAGCTCAGGGTCGCGGCGCTCGGCCGGGGTCATGGAATTGATGATGGCTTCCATCTGCTTGAACTGTTTCTCTGCCGCGCCCTGGGCGTTGCCCATTTGCGCCAGGTTCACACCGCCGATGTTGGGCAGCTTGTCCATCAGGCCGCCGAGGCCGCCCATGTTCTTCATCTGTTGCAGCTGGTCGCGGAAGTCTTCGAGATCGAAGCCCTTGCCCTTCTTCAGCTTCTTGGCCAGTTTGTCGGCCTTGTCCTTGTCGAGTGTGGCTTCGGCCTGCTCGATCAGGCTGAGCACGTCACCCATGCCGAGGATGCGCGAGGCGATACGCTCAGGGTGGAACGGCTCGAGCGCTTCGCTCTTCTCGCCCATACCGATGAACTTGATCGGCTTGCCAGTAATGGCACGTACCGACAGCGCGGCACCGCCACGGGCGTCGCCGTCGACCTTGGTGAGGATCACGCCGGTCAGCGGCAGTGCGTCACCAAAAGCCTTGGCGGTGTTGGCCGCATCCTGGCCGGTCATGGCGTCGACCACGAACAGGGTCTCGACCGGGTTGATCGCGGCATGCAGCGCCTTGATCTCGCCCATCATCTCTTCGTCGATGTGCAGGCGACCGGCGGTATCGACGATGACCACGTCGATGAACTTGAGCTTGGCTTCTTTAATAGCCGCGTTGGCGATGTCGACCGGCTTCTGGCTCAGGTCGGACGGGAAGAAGGTCACGCCCACTTCGCCCGCGAGCATTTCCAACTGCTTGATGGCCGCCGGACGGTACACGTCGGCCGATACCACCATCACGGATTTCTTCTTGCGCTCTTTAAGGAAGCGCGCCAGTTTGCCGGCGGTGGTGGTTTTACCCGCACCTTGCAGGCCCGCCATCAGCACGACGGCTGGCGGCACGGCACTGAGGTTCAAGTCTTCGTTGGCCGCGCCCATCAGGCTTTCGAGTTCGGCCTGGACGATCTTCACAAAGGCCTGGCCCGGGGTCAGGCTGCGGGACACTTCGGTGCCGACCGCACGCTCCTTGACCGAGTTGACGAAGTCCTTCACCACTGGCAAGGCCACGTCGGCTTCCAGCAACGCCATGCGCACTTCACGCAGGGTGTCTTTAATATTGTCCTCGGTCAGCTTGGCCTTGCCGGTAACGTGGCGCAGCGTCTGCGAGAGACGGTCAGTCAAGTTTTCAAACATGCGCGATCCTTTCAGGCCCTACTCATCGAAATGCAGGTAGACCGAGGTAATGGCGGCCCAGGCTCTGGCAAATCGCTATTAATCACAGCGCTCGGCGAGCCTGCGGCATGGGCAGGTCGCGGATTATAGCGAAGACTGCGCCCATGCACACCCGCTGTCTGGCCCGGGAGTCTTTCTTGCAGCGCAGGTGTGTGCCAAACTCAACGCCTTTCGGGCTTGCCTACCAGGATTTATGCTCCCCTTGTCACCCAGTTTGCTACCCAGCCTCGCCGCCGCCATCCTGTATGCCGCTGCGACCCTCTATCAGGGCACTCGTCTGGCCCAAGGCGCCAAAGCGGACAAACGTCTGCTCGTCGGCCTTGGCGTGCTGGCCCTGCTGGCCCATGCCGCCAGCCTGTTCACCCACCTGATGACCCCGGTCGGCCTGGGCCTGGACTTTTTCAGCGCCGCCAGCCTGATCGCCGCGGCCGTCATCGCGCTGACGCTGCTGGCCTGCTACCGGATTCCGGTGGAGAACCTGCTGGTGCTGCTATTCCCCCTGGGAATGCTCACGGTGCTGCTGGCGCAGTTCACCCCCACCGGCACCGTACAGGTGATCGACGAGGAGCCGGGCATCCTCGCCCACATCCTGCTGTCGATCCTCGCCTACGGCATGTTCACCATCGCGGTGTTCCAGGCCCTGCTCCTGCTGCTGCAGGATCACCAGCTCAAGCACAAGCACCCGTCCGGGCTGATCAAGAACTTCCCGCCGCTGCAAACCATGGAAAGCCTGCTGTTCGGGTTCCTGTGGGCCGGCTGGACCCTGCTGTCGCTGTCGCTGATCTCCGGCTGGCTGTTCGTCGAAAACCTGTTTGCCCAGCACCTGGTCCATAAAACCTTGCTGGCGTGCCTGGCCTGGGTCGTGTTCAGCGTGCTGCTGTGGGGACGCAACCGCCTCGGCTGGCGTGGGCACAAGGCCATCCGCTGGACCCTGGCCGGTTTCTGCCTGTTGATGCTGGCCTATTTCGGCAGCAAGCTGGTTCGCGAATACATCCTGCATATCTGACGGGCAGTGATCATGGACAACTTGCCCTTAGGGCCGATGCTCGCCGTAATTGCCCTGCTGATTCTATGGGCAGCACTGTTTACCGCCATTGAAGCCGCGCAACAACACCTGCTGGCCCTACGCCCTGGCACACGCCAGGGCGACAAGGCGGCCGCACGCCTGAGCTTCCCGCGCCATAGCCTGATCCTGTGCAACAGCCTGTGCCGCGCCGCCGTGGTGATTCTCTGCACCCTGCTGGCGATCTATGCCTGGGCAGAGAACGGGCCCTGGCTAGGCTGGCTGATTTCCTGCGCAGGGCTGCTGGTGCTGGCCGACTACCTGCCCCGTACCCTGGCTACCCGTCACCCCCAAGCAGTGCTGGGCTTTGGCAATACATTGCTGGGCGTGCCGCTGAAAATCCTTTACCCGCTGGCCTGGCTGCTCAATGGCATCAGCCAGCTGTTATTGCGCCCGTTTGCGCGCAAATCCGGCGTGGTGAAAAACAGCGACGAGCCCCTGCCCGACCATGATGACGACCCACAGCCCGACACCGACGCCGACCGCATTCCCGGCCTGCCCGGTATCCATGCCCTGGACAACATCACGGTCAACGACATCCTGGTGCCGCGCAGCGAAGTGGACGGCATCAACCTTGATGAGTCGATAGAAGACATCATCGAACAGTTGCGCACCTCGCCGCGCACCCGCCTGCCCGTGTTCCACAGCGACATCAACCAGGTGCAGGCCGTGCTCAATACCCGGCAGATCCAACACCTGCTGCCCGACGCCAGCCTGACCAAAGAGGCCCTGCTCGCCGCCTGCCACGAGCCTTACTTCGTGCCGGAAAGCACGCCGTTGCAGCTGCAACTGCTGAATTTCCACAAACAGCAGCGGCGCCTGGGCATGGTGGTGGACGAGTATGGTGAAGTGCTGGGCATCGTCACCCTGGAAGATATTCTGGAAGAGATCGTCGGCGAGTTCGAAAGCGATCAGGCGCTGGATAACCCGCATATCGAAGCCCAGCCCGATGGTCGCTACATCATCGACGGTGCTGCCTCGATCCGTGAACTGAACAAGAGCCTGGGCTGGCACCTGCCCAGCGACGGCCCCAAGACCCTCAACGGCCTGGTGACCGAGGCGCTGGAAACCATTCCCGATTGCGCGGTATGCCTGAAAGTCGGCCGCTATCGCCTGGAAATCCTCGAGACCGAGGACAACCGGGTGAGCAAGGTGTTGATCTGGCATACCAGCCGTGTGCCGGTGGCCGCCTGACCTCAGCAGGCTCAACCCGGTCAATGTGGGAGCTGGCTTGTGTGGGAGCCGGGCTTGCCCGCGATGCAGGCGCTTAGGGGTGTCAGTCACACCGCAGTGATGCTATCGCAGGCAAGCCAGCTCCCACATTGATCCAGTTCCAGGCCATAGATCCTCACCAGCCCCTTGTTGGATCCTTAGCCCCCTTCCTATAATCCCTGCGGCTTACCCAAGCCCCGCCCGACCGCGTGCTATCCGCACCCAGCGTGTCCTGGCACCGCCTTACCATGTCCGACCGGTGTTTGCTCCCATCCCGAGCCGCCCCGCGCACAGCCCTGATCCATGGGTGTTCGACCAATAATAATCCGCGTCCAAACGCGCAATAACCGTCAGGGATAACGTCATGAGCACCACCTACCAAGAGGCTGCGAGCGCCGCACCTGCCAACTCGACCGCCCGCGTCGCCACCGCGAGCATCGTCGGCACCGCCATTGAGTTCTACGATTTCTACATCTACGCCACGGCTGCCGCCCTGGTGATCGGCCCGGTGTTCTTCCCACAGACCTCCGGCACCGCGCAGATGCTGGCATCGTTCCTGACCTTCGGTATCGCTTTTATCGCCCGCCCTCTGGGGTCGGCGTTGTTCGGTCACTTCGGTGACCGTATCGGCCGTAAATCAACCCTCGTGGCTTCACTGCTACTGATGGGTGTATGTACTACCCTGATCGGCTTGCTGCCGGGCTACGACAGCATCGGTGCCTGGGCGCCGATTCTCTTGTGTGTCTTGCGTTTCGGCCAAGGCCTCGGCCTGGGTGGGGAATGGGGCGGCGCGGCCTTGCTGGCGACCGAGAATGCCCCCAAGGGCAAGCGCGCCTGGTTCGGCATGTTCCCGCAACTGGGCCCGTCGATAGGCTTCCTGGCGGCCAACGGCTTGTTCCTGATTTTGGCCATGAGCCTGAATGACGAGCAATTTCGCAGCTGGGGCTGGCGCATTCCGTTCATCCTCAGCGCCGCACTGGTGATGGTGGGCCTGTATGCACGCCTGAAACTGCATGAGACGCCGGTGTTCGCCAATGCAGTGGCCAAGGAAAAACCAGTGAAAGTGCCGCTGGTGGAACTGTTCAGCCAGCATTGGCTGCCGGTACTGCTGGGCGCCGCGTCGATGGTGGTGTGCTATGCGCTGTTCTATATCACCACGGCGTTTTCGTTGAGCTACGGCGTTTCCACCTTGGGCTACAGCCGTGAAACCTTCCTCGGCCTGCTGTGTTTCGCGGTGCTGTTCATGGGGCTGGCGACACCGCTGGCCGCCCTGGCCAGTGATCGCTACGGGCGCAAGCCGGTGCTGATTGTCGGCGCGGTCCTGGCGATTCTGTCGGGCTTTACCATGGAGCCGCTGCTGACCCATGGCTCGACCTGGGCCGTGGCGCTGTTTCTGGCGTTGGAGCTGTTTTTGATGGGCGTGACCTTCGCACCGATGGGCGCCCTGCTGCCGGAATTGTTCCCGACCCGCGTGCGTTATACCGGCGCATCGGCCGCCTATAACTTGGGTGGGATCGTGGGGGCCTCGGCGGCGCCGTTCTTCGCGACCAAGCTGGTGGCGATGGGTGGTTTGAGTTATGTCGGAGGATATGTATCGGCGGCCGCGTTGCTGAGTTTGATTGCGGTGCTGTGCCTGAAAGAGACGCGGGATAACGACTTGAACAAGGTCGCCTGATAGACCGCTATCGCAGGCAAGCCAGCTCCCACATTTGATTGGGTTCACATATTTTGATGTGTGAATGCTTTCTAATGTGGGAGCTGGCTTGCCTGCGATAGACGCGACGGGGTTTTAGAGCTCTACAACAACTGCTTGGGAAGCACGGGTCGCCTTGGCCCGAGCCGCTTCAATCGACTCATCCCGCGCCAGTGCCACGCCCATGCGGCGCTGGCCGTTCACTTCAGGTTTGCCAAACAGACGCAACGCTGTATCCGGCTCGCTCAGCGCGGCGCCGAGGTTGGCGAATGCGGTCTGGGTGGACTGCCCTTCCACCAGGATCACCGCCGACGCCGAAGGCCCGAACTGACGGATCAATGGGATCGGCAGGCCGAGGATGGCGCGTGCGTGCAAGGCAAACTGCGACAGGTCCTGGGAAATCAGGGTCACCAGGCCAGTGTCATGGGGGCGCGGCGACACTTCGCTGAACCACACTTGATCGCCCTTGATGAACAATTCCACGCCAAACAAGCCACGGCCACCCAAGGCTTCGGTCACGGCTTTGGCAACACGCTCGGACTCTGCCAGGGCAATCGGGCTCATGGCCTGCGGCTGCCAGGACTCCTGATAGTCGCCCTTCTCCTGGCGATGGCCCACCGGCGCGCAGAAAGTGGTACCGCCGATGTGGCGCACGGTCAGCAGGGTGATTTCGTAGTCGAAGTCGATAAAGCCTTCGATGATCACCCGGCCCTTGCCGGCACGCCCGCCTTCCTGGGCGTAATCCCAGGCTTTCTGCACGTCGTCGGCGCTGCGCAACAGGCTCTGGCCCTTGCCCGACGAACTCATCACCGGCTTGACCACGCAAGGGAAACCCAAGTCCTGGACGGCCTTGCTGTAGTCTTCGAAGGTATCGGCGAAGTGGTACGGCGAGGTCGGCAGGTCCAGTTCTTCGGCGGCCAGGCGACGAATGCCTTCACGGTTCATGGTCAGCGAAGTGGCACGGGCGGTCGGGATGACGGTAAAGCCTTCGGCCTCCAGTTCCACCAGGGTGGCGGTGGCGATGGCTTCGATTTCCGGCACGATAAAGTGCGGCTTCTCCGCCTCGATGACCGCACGCAGCGCCGCGCCGTCGAGCATGTTGATCACATGGCTACGGTGCGCCACCTGCATGGCCGGCGCATTGGCGTAGCGATCCACGGCAATCACTTCAACGCCCAGGCGCTGCAGTTCGATTACCACTTCCTTGCCCAGCTCACCGCAGCCACACAGCAAAACGCGGGTCGCGGTTGGCGACAATGGAGTTCCGATTCGGGTCATCTCAGGTCCTCAGGGGAGCGGATCATGGGGGAGAAAGGCCGGCATTTTACATGAACTGTAAAAATTGGCCTCAGTTGGCGACAGCCCGCCGGCGGATACGCCAGGCCATGATCAGCCAGACCACGGTGACACCGGCGAACTTGGACACCAACGCCGTGCCCGCCACCGCCGGCGTCAGTGCGCCGATCAGGCCGAAAAAGATAAAGGTATCGAGGGGAATGCTCAGCGCCGAACTTATCCACAGGCGGTCATGCAGCGGGCGTTTGGTGATACTGAACACCAGCCAGTCGATGCACTCGGACACCGCAAACGCCGTAGCGCTGGCCAGGGCGATGGACGGGTCGGAGGTGATATAGGAGAGCACCAGCGCCGCGAGCATGGCGATGATTGCGCCATGGCCGAAGCGGGTTTGCACCATATCACGCAGGATAAATACCAGGCCACCCCAGGCGGACCAGATGACGTCCAGGTGTGGGGCGGTGGAGAAGGCGAAGTTGATCAGCACGACACTGCTGATATAGGCGATCAGGAAAAACATGGAGGATGGACCTGTGGGCAATGCCGCACAGGGTACACAATTACAAGGAGGTCGTCTGGCAGGGCCTCATCGCAGGCAAGCCAGCTCCCACATTTGAAGGTACTCACACATCAAGGGTGGGAGCTGGCTTGCCTGCTATAAGGCCTGTCAGGCGCCAGATTTCCCAGGGGTCATCCACACCATCCCACTCGCCACCGCCCGCTCATGGCACAACCCCAGCACCACCCGGCGCTCGGCGTTGTCCATGCGGCTCCAGCGCGTAATCTCATCCACATTGCGCTGGCAGCCGGTGCAGATATCGTCATCATCCAGCGCACAAATGCTGACGCAGGGCGAGGCGACCGGCCGTTCAATCGTGCTCATTCCTGCTGCTCAGCCAGGTCACGGGCATAACGCTGCGAGTTATGCACATAGTGCGCGGCGCTGGCTTCGAGCATGCGCTTTTGCGCCTCGGTCAGCTCACGCACCACTTTGCCTGGCGAGCCCATGACCAGCGAGCCATCGGGAATTTCCTTGCCCTCACCGATCAGCGAGTTGGCGCCGATGATGCAGTGCTTGCCGATCTTGGCGCCATTGAGGATCACTGCGTTGATACCGATCAAGCTGTAATCGTCGACGGTGCAGCCGTGCAGCATGGCATTATGACCAATGGTCACGCCGGTGCCGAGGGTCAGCGGGTAACCCATGTCGGTGTGCATCACGCTGCCGTCCTGCACGTTGCTGTTCTTGCCGATCAGGATCAGCTCGTTATCGCCACGCAACACCGCGTTGAACCAGACGTTGGCGCCCTCCTCCAGCTTGACCTTGCCCACCAGCGTGGCATTGGGTGCGACCCAACTGTTGGGATGGGTCTCAACGCGTGCGTCGCCCAGGCGGTATTTCATGGTTTTTCCTCACGGCATGCCATTTGAACGATGGCTTATAGATTGATGAAGCTCTTGGGCGGCTGGTGCAGGCTGATTTTGGCATCGTCATAGAGCAGGTTGATCAGCTCGACGATCATGATTGCCGTCAGCCCCCAGATTTTGTATTCGCCGAACCTGTAGCTTGGCACGTACCAACTACGGCCCTGGTAATCAATGCGGTGGGTATGTTCGCGCGGGTCCTGTCGGAAAAAGTCCAAAGGCACACTGAAAACGGCGGCAATCTCGGCGTCGTTGGCCAGGTATTCGACGTAATCGGGGATCACGCCCACATACGGCGTTACGCGGATGCCGTGCAGGGAAATCAGCGGGCTCAACGGGCCGATGACTTCAACCAGCCCCGGCGGCAGGCCGATTTCTTCTTCGGCTTCGCGCAAGGCGGTAAAGATCAGGTCCGGGTCTTCGGGGTCGCGGCGCCCGCCGGGAAAGGCCACTTCGCCACCGTGGGTCGACAGGCCGCTGGCGCGCAGGGTCAGGATCAGCTCGGGTTCGTCACTGCGGGTAACCGGCACCAGCACCGCAGCCTCGGGGAAACGCCCGTCGGTTTCCAGGGTGTGGGGGGTGTGGTTGCTTACCCGGCGAAGTAGCTCGTCCAGCATGAGTCATCTCGGTCTGTTGGCTACCTTGCATCATGCACCAAAGCGTGCGAGCGCCCAACCCCAAAACCGCAGCGCTGTCGCGAAACGACAACTTGCAGGAACGCCCGGCACCGAGCCAAGATGTGCCCATTGTCCAGGAACCCCAGCATGAATTTCTGCAGCCAGTGCGGCAAACCGGTAACCCAACGCATTCCCGAAGGCGACGCACGCCTGCGCTATGTATGCGACCACTGCTCGACCATTCATTACCAGAATCCCAATATCGTCGCCGGTACCGTGCCGGTATGGGGCGACCAAGTGCTGCTGTGCCGCCGCGCCATCGAGCCACGCCTGGGTTATTGGACCCTGCCCGCAGGCTTTATGGAAAACGGCGAGACCGTCGAGCAGGCCGCCATGCGTGAAACCCTGGAGGAAGCCTGCGCCCGGGTGCGCAACCTGAGCCTCTATACCCTGATCAACGTGCCGCACATCAGCCAGGTGCATGTCTTCTACCGCGCCGAACTGATCGACCTGGACTTCGCCGCTGGCCAGGAGAGCCTGGAAGTGAGGCTGTTCGACGAAGCCGATATCCCTTGGTCCGAGCTGGCTTTCCGCACAGTCGGGCGTACCTTAGAATGCTTCTTCGCTGACCGTCGCCAACAGGCGTACCCGGTACGTAGCGAATCTGTGCCACCGCTGTCCAAGCCCGCCCAATAACAAGCCGGCCAATGTCGCCAAAGGGATACCGTTTCAATGCGTTGGTTGCTTGCTCTGATCTGCCTGTCGTTCGCCACGCTGTCCCCGGCCTCCACGGTGCAAACCCTTGGTGGTAAAACGGTCGAGAAAGTCCTGGTACTCAAGTCCGCCCACCAGTTGCAGCTGATCAACGACGGCAAGCCGTTCAAGACCTATCGCATTTCCCTGGGCAAGAACCCCAAGGGCCACAAGCTGATCGAAGGTGACCGCCGCACGCCCGAAGGCCTCTACTGGATCGACTGGCGCAAGACTAGCGACCGCTTCAACCTGGCCATGCACATCTCCTATCCCAATATCAGCGACGCCGCCCGCGCCCGCCGCGAAGGCGTAAAGCCGGGCAGCATGATCATGATCCACGGCACCCCCGACACCGAAGACTACCCGGAACAGTGGTTCCACACCCTGGACTGGACCGACGGCTGCATCGGCATGCGCAATGTGGATATGCGCGAAGTGTGGAATCTGGTCAAAGACGGCACCCTCATCGAGATTCGGCCGTAATCGCGTGCCGTTCGTAAAATAATTCGAAAATAATTCCTGCCCCAGGCAGCACCCGCCGGTGAATACCAGTTCACCGCGCGGGACCCTGCACTTGTGCGCGCAATAAAGACCTCTCTAATACCACTTGATACCAAGCCCCATTAAAGCGCCCTGAAACCGGGATTTGCACCGTTTTGGTAGCATTGACATGGTATTTAAGTGGTATTAGTTTTCGGCCATTACCGGGCGACAACATTCCAATAACGCATCGGAAACCTGACAGATGAATCCCATCCTGGCCCTGCGCCCCGACGACAAGCAGTCCACGCCGCTGTACCTGCAACTGGCCCGCAGCCTTGAAGCAGCAATCCATGCCGGCCAGTGGAAATCCGAGCAGGCCCTGCCTTCGGAACGCGCCCTCAGCGAGCAGTTGAGCATCTCGCGGGTCACCGCCCGTAAAGCGCTGGAAGTGTTGCTGGCTCAAGGGCTGATCCGTCGCAGCCAAGGCTCCGGCACTTTCATTACGCCGCGCCTGGAACAACCCTTGTCGCGCCTGTCGGGGTTCAGCGAAATGCTGCGGCTCAAGGGGTTTGTGCCCACATCCCAGTGGCTGGAGCGCGACATAACCCCGCCAACCCACGAAGAACTGATCCGCCTGGGCCTCTCGCCTACAGACAAAGTGGCGCGCCTCAAGCGCCTGCGCAAAGCCGACGACACGGTAATGGCGATTGAAATGACCGCCATGCCGGCCTCGGTGTTGCCCCATCCCCAGGCCATCGGCAATTCGTTGTACGAATACCTGGAAAGCATCGGCAAGCCCATCGTGCGCGCCTTGCAGCATATCCAGGCGATCAATGCCTCGGACGAGTTCGCCGCGCTGGTCGGCATCGCCCCCGGCACCGCCATGCTGCTGATGACCCGCGTGGGCTACACCGCCGACAACACGCCGATTGAAATCACCGACACCTACTGCCGCAACGACTACTACGACTTCGTCGCAGAGCTGCGCCGCCATGACTACTCCGCCTGAATGCGAACTTAGAGAACTGCCCATGACTGAAGACAATATCCTCACGCCCAGCGGCTGGATGCGTGGTCGCCTGGTGCATGAGCACGGCAAGGTTGTCGCCATTGACGGCACGCCGTGCGACCCGGCCGACAACGACCTTCCGTACCTGCTGCCGGGCTTTATAGACCTGCACGTACACGGCGGTGGCGGCGCGGACATCATGGAAGGTGCGGGTGCCTTCGAGACTATCACCCGTACCCACGTACGTTTCGGCACCACCTCGCTGCTGGCCACCACCATGACGGCACCGGTGGAAGAAATCTCCCGGGTGCTCGGTGAACTGGGCAGCTTCTGCGAACAACGCCCCGTGGGCAGTGCGCGGGTGCTGGGCGTGCATTTGGAAGGGCCCTACATTAACCCCGGCAAACTCGGCGCCCAACCCAACTTCGCCCACACCGCGTTGATGCAGGAAGTGGAAGCCTACCTGCGCCTGGCGCCGATCCGGGTGATCACCATCGCCCCGGAAATCGCCGGCCACGACGGCCTGATCCGCGCCCTCAGCCAACGCGGCGTGCGCATGCAGATCGGCCATACCCTCGGCAGCTATGAAGAAGGCGTTGCCGCCCTGGCCGCTGGCGCCACCAGTTTCACCCATTTGTACAACGCCATGAGCCCGCTGCATCACCGCGAACCCGGCATCGTCGGCGCCGCGTTGGCCCACGCCCAGTACGCCGAGCTGATCCCGGACTTGCTGCATGTGCACCCTGGTGCCATGCGCGTGGCCCTGCGCTCGATCCCGTGCCTGTACTGCGTGACCGATTCCACCGCCGCCGCCGGTATGCCCGATGGCGAATACAAGCTGGGCAGCCACACCGTGACCAAATGCCTGGGCGGCGTGCGCCTGGCCGACGGCACCCTGGCCGGCAGCACCCTGACCATGGACCAGGCGCTGCGCAATCTGGTGAAAATCGGCCTGCCCATCAGCGAAGCCTCACAACGCCTGTCGCAATTTCCTGCGGACTACCTGGGCCTGGAAGAACGCGGCCGCCTGCAACCGGGCAGCTTTGCCGACTGCGTGCGTCTGGACCGCTCCCTGACACTCACCGACGTAATGGTCGAAGGAGACACCATTGACTTCAAAAATGCTTGAAGAGGCCCTGGCCTCCTGCGACGCCGTCGCGGCCCAACTGCAACGCCTGGACCCGATGCTGGAAGAAGTCGCCGGCCGCCTGCGCCGCCAGCCGCCGCAAGTGGCGATGACCATCGCCCGCGGCAGCTCCGACCATGCCGCCAGTTACTTCGCCTACCTGGCCATGCAACACGTGGGCATTCCGGTGGCGTCGCTGCCGATGTCAGTGGTGACCCTGTTGCAGGCGCCGATGAAAGTCAGCGGCCAGGTGGCGTTTGGTTTCTCCCAATCGGGGCAGAGCCCGGACCTGGTCAACAGTCTGCGCTTGTTGCGCAAGCGTGGTGCCTTGAGCATCTCGCTGGTCAATGCCGAAGACTCACCGCTGGAAGCCGCGTGTGAATTTCATGTGCCGCTGTGCGCCGGGCCGGAACTCAGTGTGGCCGCCACCAAGAGCTTTATCGCCACCCTCAGCGCCAGTGCGCAGTTGATCGGCCACTGGAATCAAGAAGCCGACTTGCTGCAAGCCTGTCAGGCCTTGCCCGAAGGCCTGCGTGACGCCGCCAGACAGGATTGGCGCCAAGCGGTCGACGCCCTTAAAGGCAGCCAGCGCTTGATGGTGATCGGTCGGGGCGCCGGGTTTGCCATCGCCCAGGAAGCCGCGCTCAAGCTCAAGGAAACCTCGGCGATCCAGGCCGAAGCCTTCAGCAGCGCCGAAGTGCGCCACGGGCCGATGGCCTTGATCGACGAAAACTACCCCCTACTGGTGTTCGCCCCACGCGGAGCCGAGCAGGCCGGCCTGTTGAGCCTGGCCGCCGACATGCGCCAACGCGGTGCTCGCGTGTTGCTGGCTGCGCCGGACGATATCACCGAACGCGACCTGACGCTGAGCCGCGCCGAACACCCGAGCCTGGACCCGATCCTGGCGATCCAGAGCTTCTACGTGATGGCCGCCGGCCTGGCTGAGGCACGGGGCATGGACCCGGACCAGCCGCGCCACCTGAGCAAAGTCACCCGCACGCACTAAAGCGGCGTTTTCCTGATGAGTACCGTGCCCATGCCCAACAACAATAATCCATTGACCTTCAGCGCCCCCTTGAGTGGGCCGGTGCTGGCCCTGAACCGCGTCCCCGACGAAGTGTTCGCCAGCGGCGCCATGGGCGACGGTATCGCTATCGACCCGTTGAACGATTGCCTGCAGGCACCCTGTGACGGCGTGATCATCCACGTCGCGCGCACCGGGCACGCCCTGACCATCCGTGCTGATAACGGTGCCGAAGTACTGATGCATGTGGGCATCGACACCGTGGAGCTCAATGGCGAAGGCTTTGCCTTGCTGGTGAAGGACGGCGCACGGGTGAGCGAGGGTCAGCCGTTGGTGCAGTTTGATCTGGACCGCATCGCGCGCCAGTGCAAGAGCCTGGTGAGCCTGATCATCCTGACCAACAGTGACCGCTTTGAGCTGACGCCCGTGGCGCTGAAGACGGTCAAGGTCGGTGAGCCGTTGCTGCAGATTGCTGCGCGCACCACCACTACCGCCCAAGCAGCTGTGGATAACTCCAGCGTTGAGGCCAGCGCCAGCGTACGCATTACCCATCGAGGCGGTTTGCATGCACGCCCTGCCGCCCTGATCCGCAAGACCGCCCAGGGTTTCAGCAGCCAGTCGCACCTGCACTTCGCTGACAAATCGGCGTCGTGCGACAGCCTGATTGGCTTGATGGGCCTGGGCATCGGCGAAGGCGACGAAGTGCGGGTGAGTTGCCGTGGCCAAGACGCAGAGGCGGCGTTGCAAGGGCTGGTCGCAGCGCTATCCGTGGCGGTCAGCGAAGCCCATCACGCCCCGGTAGCTACTGCTGCGCCACGTCGCGCCAGTGTGGAAGCCGATGTACTGCAAGGCGTTTGTGCAGCGCCCGGCCTGGTGTGCGGGCCACTGTTCCGCCTGACCGGCATCGAGCTGCCCGAAGACACCGGCGACCATAGCGCCGACGAACAACAGCAGCGCCTCGACACGGCACTGGAGCAGGTGCGTGACGAAATCCGTAGCACCCTCGACCATGCCCGCCAACGCAAGAATGTTGAGGAAGAAGACATCTTCGCCGCTCACCTTGCACTGCTCGAAGACCCGGCGCTGCTGGAAGCGGCCACCGACGCCATCGCCCACGGCAGCGCTGCCACTCACGCCTGGCGTGATGCGATCCAGGCCCAGTGCGCCGTGCTGTTGGCGTTGGGCAAGCCGTTGTTTGCCGAGCGCGCCAACGACCTGCGCGACCTGCAACAACGCGTATTACGGGCCTTGCTGGGTGAGGCCTGGCACTTTGAGTTACCCGCCGGCTCGATTGTCAGCGCCCATGAACTGACCCCATCAGACTTGCTGCAACTGAGTGAGCAGCAGGCCGCGGGTATCTGCATGGCCGAAGGCGGCGCCACGTCCCACGTCGCGATTCTTGCCCGAGGTAAAGGCTTGCCCTGCGTGGTCGCACTCGGTGCCGAGGTACTGGATGTACCTCAGGGCCAACGCGTGGTGCTGGACGCCATCAATGGCCGCCTGGAACTGGCCCCTACCGATGCGCGCCATGCTGAAGTGCACCAGATACGCGACGCGCAAAAACTGCGTCGCCAGCAACAGCAGGCCCAGGCACAACAACCGGCACGCACCCGCGACGATGTGAGCATTGAAATCGCCGCCAATGTTGCTTCCAGCAGCGAGGCCCAGGTGGCGTTTGAAAACGGTGCCGATGGCGTCGGCCTGCTGCGCACCGAATTCCTTTTCGTCGACCGCCGTACCGCGCCGGATGAGCAGGAACAGCGCCAGGCTTATCAGGCCGTATTGGATGCCATGGGCGACAAGTCGGTGATCATCCGCACCATCGACGTGGGCGGCGACAAGCAGCTCGACTATTTGCCGCTGCCAATCGAGGCCAACCCGGTGTTGGGCCTGCGCGGTATTCGCATGGCCCAGGTGCGTCCGGAACTGCTCGACCAGCAACTGCGTGCCCTGTTGCTAGTCTCGCCGCTGGCGCGTTGCCGCATCCTGTTGCCGATGGTCAGCGAGGTGGATGAACTGCTGCAGATTCGCCAGCGCCTGGATGAACTGTGCGCCGAGTTGGGTTTGAGCCAGCGCCCCGAACTGGGGGTGATGATCGAAGTGCCCGCCGCTGCGCTGATGGCTGAACAGCTGGCCGAACATGCGGACTTTTTGTCCATCGGCACCAATGACCTGTCCCAGTACACCCTGGCCATGGACCGCGACCACGCAGGCCTGGCCGCGCGCGTCGATGCGCTGCACCCGGCCTTGCTGCGGCTGATCGAGCAAACCTGCGCCGGTGCGGCGAAACACGGGCGTTGGGTCGGCGTGTGCGGTGCGTTGGCCTCTGACCCGCTGGCCACGCCGGTACTGGTCGGCCTGGGCGTCACCGAGCTGTCGGTGAGCCCGCCGCAGATCGGAGAGATCAAGGACCGCGTTCGCCATCTGGACGCGGCGCAATGCCGGCATCTGAGCCAGGAACTGCTCAACCTGAGCAGCGCCCAGGCCGTTCGCCAAGCCTGTCAACACCACTGGCCGCTGAGCTGAAAACAACAAGAATAGGGAGACACGCCATGTACCAACACTTTATCGAAGGCCTGCAACGCCTGGGCCGTGCACTGATGCTGCCGATCGCGATCCTGCCGATTGCCGGGCTCTTGCTGCGCCTGGGCGACACCGACTTGCTCAACATCGCGGTGATGCACGATGCCGGCCAGGCGATCTTCGCCAACCTGGCGCTGATCTTCGCCATCGGCATTGCCGTGGGCTTTGCCCGTGACAACAACGGCACTGCGGGCCTGGCCGGGGCGATTGGTTACCTGGTGATGATCTCCACGCTCAAGGTGATGGACACCACCATCAACATGGGCATGCTCGCCGGTATCGCCAGCGGCTTGATGGCCGGTGGGCTGTACAACCGCTTCAAGGACATCAAGTTGCCGGAGTACCTGGCGTTCTTCGGTGGGCGGCGGTTTGTGCCGATTGTCACCGGGTTCAGCGCGGTGGGCCTGGGCGTGATTTTCGGCCTGATCTGGCCCCCGATCCAGCACGGCATCAACAGCTTCGGCGTGCTGTTGATGGAAAGCGGCAGCCTCGGTGCGTTCGTGTTTGGCGTGTTCAACCGCCTGCTGATCGTCACTGGCTTGCATCACATCCTTAACAACATGGCGTGGTTCGTGTTCGGCAGCTTCACCGACCCGGTAACCGGCGCGGTGGTCACGGGCGACCTGACCCGCTACTTTGCCGGCGACCCCAAAGGCGGCCAGTTCATGACCGGCATGTTCCCGGTGATGCTGTTCGGCTTGCCCGCGGCGTGTCTGGCGATGTACCGCAATGCGTTGCCTGAGCGGCGCAAAGTGATGGGCGGGATCTTCCTGTCGATGGCGCTGACCTCGTTCCTCACCGGGGTGACCGAGCCGATTGAATTTGCCTTCATGTTCCTGGCGCCCTTCCTGTACCTGATTCACGCACTGCTCACCGGCCTGTCGATGGCGGTCACCGACCTGCTGAATATCCACCTGGGCTTTACCTTCTCCGGTGGGTTTATCGACATGGTGCTGGGTTGGGGCAAGTCCACCAATGGCTGGTTGGTGGTACCGGTGGGCTTGGCTTACTCGGTGATCTACTACACGGTATTCAGCTACTGCATCCGCCGCTTCAACCTGAAGACGCCGGGCCGGGAAGATATCCAGGTGGTGCAGGCCGAAGCGATGAGTGATAACCAGCGGGCTACGGCTTATATCCAGGCGTTGGGCGGCGCCGAGAACTTACTGAGTGTGGGTGCTTGTACTACGCGGCTGCGCCTGGACATGGTGGATCGCAACAAGGCGGTGGATGCAGAGTTGAAAGCGCTGGGTGCCATGGCTGTGGTTCGGCCGGGTAACGGCGGCAGTTTGCAGGTGGTGGTCGGGCCGATGGCCGATAGCATTGCTGATGAAATTCGCTTGGCGATGCCAGGGTTTGTTGCCGCAGCGCCTGTAGCGGTTGAGCCTGTGGATAAGCCCGTGACGGTGAATGTGCAGGAGGCCGAGAAATGGCTGAATGCGCTGGGTGGCCGGGGGAATGTAAGGTATCTGGAAGCGGTGGCGATGACCCGGCTGCGGGTGGAATTGGGGGATGATTCGCGGTTGTCTGAGGCTCAGCTCACTGCGCTCGGTTGCCAGGGTGTGAGTCAGCTTGAGAGCGGTGTTTGGCACCTGTTGATGGGTGACAAGGCGTCGGGGTTGGGTGAAGCGTTGGAGCGGTTGGTGACTCGCCCGATCAACGCCTGATATCCCCTGTGGCGAGGGAGCTTGCTCCCGTTGGGCTGCGCAGCGGCCCCAAAAATCCTGGGAGCGCTTCGCACTCCAGCGGGAGCAAGCTCCCTCGCCACAGAGTGTGGTGTATTCAGTTACTGGCGGGTACTTCGTGTAGATCCAGTACTCGATCCACCATCAACTGAATGCCCTCCACTATCCGATGAATCCCTAGCACCGCATCACGGTGCGGGCCGTCGATTTCAAAAGCCAGATTACCCGCCAGTGCCTGTACGGATGCCAGGTCTTCGGAGGCGTTGGCGAGCAGGGTTTCGCTGTTCAGGCAGCTTAGGACGGTGAAGATTTGGTCGGTGGGCAGGGAGTCAGATGGGGGATTTGGGCTGTCTTTGATCATGGTAAACCTCTGGTGTGAAGTAAGAACTACCAGCATCACTTGCAGATGATGGGTGGCAGCTGTGTGCGGGCCTGCAAGACCGAGAGTCACCAGCAAGTCTCGGTAGACCCGAAGGTCTCCCGCACACAGCCGCCATAAATGGCGACCATGAAAAAGCGCCGCAATTATAAAGGCGCTTGTGACTAACTGGTGAGGTTTCGGCGGGCTTGCAGTCCCGGTCACTGAATTGGCAGCGACTCGAGAAGGTTAGTTGTGCGAGTTCCGACGGACAACCTGAAAGGCTTGTCGGAAATCTCCGAGAACTGAAGACATCGCAAACAGCAAAAACCCGGACTAAGCCGGGTTCTTTGATAGCTATCTATACCTAGGCAGACGCCGCACGCTGTTCGGCTTCATAGTGGCGGGTCTGAAAAGGCATCAAGGTCTGAACCTTCAAACCCAGCCCCTCACTTAATCCCCAGGACATTGCCAGTTCGTCACAACGACTGCGCAACGCAACAGCGCCTTGGGATTTCACGTATTGCTTTGAGGCTGAGAACAGTTCAAGCGCCTTCAACGCTTCCTTTACCCGACTATCGGTCGCACACGAAAAGCGTGTGAAGCGCTCAAGCAAATAGCCTGCGCGACGAAGCTCTACCTCACTGGAGTGCTCCTGAATGAACGCCCTCACCTCGCCCACAAGATTCGTATCCGAATACCACACAGCTTTCGCTGCACTGACCAAGGCAGCATCATCAGCCTGATTCAAGGGGCTTTTGACCAGTGTGTCCAAGGCGGACGAGAGGACCGGACCGTTAAAGGGCTTCGCCATCTGCAGTCTCCAGATAATCGTGCAAGATATTGGTCAGTATGGATCTGGGTGGCTCTTTGTTGCCAACATACATATCAATCGCCTGCAATGCCAGCTGACGGAGCTCAGCGGTCACTATGAAGCCAGCCCTGAGCAACGCCATGATGTCATCTACATCCTGATCAGTGGCTCTGCCCAATTTGGAGATTGCAATGTCGATAGGCGCAGCTACATGAAGATGCAGCGCAGATTCAAGAGGAAACTCTTCCAGGGGAATACTTCGCTCCCAGTAGTCTTCGTGGAGCGGACCAAAGCTAGTGTTGTATTGGAGGTCATAGTTCAGCTCCATGACACGGCCAGACTGCTCATCGAAAAACTGTTCTGGAAACTCTGCAAGCAATGTTCGTAGGCGCAGCGTGTCCTGAGTATTTGCGCAATAAATCTCCGCATCCACGTCCGTGGACACACGGTGGTGGGTATATAAATGAACAGCACAACCACCGAATACAATGACCTGGACCGCGCCCGGACTGGCGCCTTCGAGCGTCAATTCCATTTCAATGGATCTGAACATTGAAATCAGAGCTTGCCCTAGCGCAGAGCTGGTATTGAGGCGAGGAACAACGAAATCTGGAATTTGCATATTGAATTTCAAACCGTACGCAAGATCATTGCTGGACGGGTCTTGAATTCAAGCCCCGATCACTGAGTTATCAGCGACCGATTGAGGCTAGGGAGACAGGTTCCGAGGGACAACCTGAAAGGCTTGTCGGAAAGTTCTGAGGCGCTTGCGCCGACGCCATCGCAGGCAAGCCAGCTCCCACATGGGATTGATGTATGGTCTGACAACTGGGCCAAATGTGGGAGCTGGCTTGCCTGCGATTGGCATTTACAACCAACAAAAAACCCGCTGACCAAACTGGCCCAGCGGGTTTCTTGTTTACACAATTAACGAATCAAAAATCCGCCAACTGCCACACCTCATACGCAGGTGTCTCATAGGGATGGCTGAGCTTCAACGCAGCCACAGCGGCCACGATCAATTCATCTGCCACCACCAACTCAACCTTCCACTCTTCAACTACTTCAACCTGGCCCACCTGCCCGATAAACGGCTGACTGCCGTCCAAGGCGCGGAATTGGCCCTGGCCCAGCACTTGCCAGGCGCAGCTGTCGTAGTCGCCGATGCGCCCGCCGCCAGCGGTGAAGACGGCGGTTTTCACCGTCTCCACATGGCTGTCGGGCACGAAGAAGGCGAGCTTGTACACGGCCTTAGTTCACCCACACGCGAGCGTTGCGGAACATGCGCATCCAGGCGCCGTCTTCGTTCCACTCTTCCGGACGCCACGAGTTCTGCACGGCGCGGAACACGCGCTCCGGGTGCGGCATCATGATGGTCACGCGGCCGTCGCGGCTGGTAAGGCCGGTGATCCCGCGCGGCGAGCCGTTCGGGTTGGCCGGGTAGCTTTCGGTGACCTTGCCGTGGTTGTCGACGAAACGCAGGGCTACGGTGCCGGACAGGTCGGCTTCAAGCAGCGCTTCTTCGCTGCTGAATTCGGCGTGGCCTTCACCGTGGGCGATGGCGATTGGCATGCGCGAACCGGCCATGCCCTGCAGGAAGATCGAGTTGGACTCCTGCACCTGCACCATGGCGACACGGGCTTCGAACTGCTCGGAACGGTTACGCACAAAGTGCGGCCAGAACTCGCTGCCCGGGATCAGTTCGCTGAGGTTGGACATCATCTGGCAACCGTTGCACACACCCAGGGTAAAGCTGTCGTTGCGTTCGAAGAAGCCCTGGAACGCATCGCGGGCACGGCTGTTGAACAGGGCCGACTTGGCCCAGCCTTCACCGGCACCCAGCACGTCGCCGTAGGAGAAACCACCGCAGGCCACCAGGCCTTTGAACTCGTTGAGGTCAACGCGACCGGCGAGGATGTCGCTCATGTGCACGTCGATCGCATTGAAGCCGGCGCGATCAAACGCCGCGGCCATTTCCACCTGGCCGTTGACGCCCTGCTCACGCAGTACGGCAACTTGTGGACGAATGCCCTTCTTGATGTAAGGCGCGGCGATGTCCTGGTTGACGTCGAAGCTGAGCATGGTGCTCAGGCCCGGGTTGTCTTCTTCCAGGATCACGTCGAATTCCTGCTCGGCGCAGTCGGCGTTGTCGCGCAGACGCTGGATCTGGTAGCTGGTCTCGGCCCACTGGCGTTGCAGCAAGCGGCGCTGACCGGTAAAGACCGTGTCGCCGTTGAAGGAGATATTGACTTCGCCGTTGTTGATCGGCTGGCCAATCACCGCCACGCACTCGGCCAGGCCAGCGGCGCTGAACTGCGCGAGCACGTCTGGGGTCGCGTCCTGGCGTACCTGGATCACTGCACCCAACTCTTCGTTGAACAGGATGCCGTTGATTTCGGCAGCATCCTCGGCAACGCTGTCGAGCACGATGTTCAGGCCGCAGTGACCGGCGAAGGCCATTTCGACAACGCTGGTCAGCAAACCACCGTCGGAACGGTCGTGGTAAGCCAGCAGATGGCCGTCGGCGTTGAGGCCCTGGATCACGGCAAAGAAGGCCTTGAGGTCTTCGGCGTCGTCGACGTCCGGAGCCTGTTTGCCGAGCTTGCCATGGGTTTGCGCCAGGATCGAAGCGCCCATGCGGTTCTGGCCACGGCCCAGGTCGATCAGGATCAGGTCGGTGGTACCCTTGTCCATGCGCAGTTGCGGGGTCAGGGTCTGGCGGATGTCGGTGACCGGCGCAAAACCGGTGACGATCAGCGACAGCGGCGACGTGACGCTCTTGTCGGTGCCGTCTTCGTTCCAGCGGGTGGCCATGGACATGGAGTCCTTGCCCACCGGAATGGTGATACCCAGTTCCGGGCACAGCTCCATGCCGACAGCTTTGACCGTGTCGTACAGGCGCGCATCTTCACCTGGGTGGCCGGCAGCGGACATCCAGTTGGCCGACAACTTGATGTCGGACAGCTTGCCGATACGCGAGGCCGCGATGTTGGTGAGGGTTTCACCAATGGCCATGCGACCCGACGCCGGAGCGTCCAGCAGGGCCAGCGGCGTGCGCTCGCCCATGGCCATGGCTTCACCGGTGTACACGTCGAAGCTGGTGGCGGTGACGGCAACGTCGGCGACCGGCACCTGCCATGGACCGACCATTTGGTCACGGGCAACCAGGCCGGTGATGGTGCGGTCGCCGATGGTGATCAGGAAGCTTTTGCTCGCCACGGCCGGATGGTGCAGCACGCGTTCGATGCTGTTGGCCAGGTCCAGCGTGCTTGGGTCGAAATCATCGCCCAGCTCGCTTTCACGTACCGCCGAACGGTGCATGCGCGGGGCCTTGCCCAGCAGCACTTCCAATGGCATGTCCACCGGGCTGTTGCCGAAGTGGCTGTCGGTGACGGTCAGTTGCGGCTCGGCAGTAGCTTCGCCGACCACGGCAAACGGGCAACGCTCGCGTTCGCAGATGGCCTGGAAGCGTGCGAAGTCTTCAGGACCGACGGCCAGTACGTAGCGTTCCTGGGATTCGTTGCTCCAGATTTCGTGCGGGGCCATACCCGGCTCGTCGTTTGGAATGTTGCGCAGTTCGAAACGGCCACCACGGTCGCCATCGTTGACCAGTTCCGGGAAGGCGTTGGACAAACCGCCGGCGCCGACGTCGTGGATGAAGCTGATCGGGTTCTTGTCACCCAACTGCCAGCAACGGTCGATGACTTCCTGGCAGCGGCGCTCCATCTCAGGGTTTTCGCGCTGTACGGAAGCGAAGTCCAGGTCGGCCGAGCTGGTGCCGGTGGCCATGGAAGAGGCCGCACCGCCGCCCAGGCCGATCAGCATCGCCGGGCCGCCGAGCACGATCAGCTTGGAGCCGACCAGAATCTCGCCTTTCTTGACGTGCTCTTCACGGATGTTGCCCATGCCGCCAGCCAACATGATCGGCTTGTGGTAGCCGCGCACTTCATCGCCACGCGGGGTGGTGATGGACTGCTCGAAGGTCCGGAAGTAGCCGGTGAGCGCCGGGCGCCCGAACTCGTTGTTGAACGCGGCGCCGCCCAACGGGCCTTCGATCATGATGTCCAGCGCGGTGACGATGCGCTCAGGCTTGCCGTACGGCACTTCCCACGGCTGTTCGAAGCCCGGAATCTGCAGGTTGGACACGGTGAAACCGGTGAGGCCCGCCTTGGGCTTGGCACCACGGCCGGTGGCGCCTTCGTCACGGATTTCGCCGCCCGAACCGGTGGCTGCGCCCGGGAACGGGGCAATCGCGGTCGGGTGGTTGTGGGTTTCAACCTTCATCAGGATGTGCACCGGCTCCTGCACCGCGCCGTACTGGCGGGTTTCCGGGTCCGGGAAGAAGCGACCGGCGACGGAGCCGACAATGACCGAGGCGTTGTCCTTATAAGCCGACAAAACGCCTTCGCTGTGCATCACGTAGGTGTTCTTGATCATGCCGAACAGGCTTTTTTCCTGGCTTTGGCCGTCGATGTCCCAACTGGCGTTGAAGATCTTGTGACGGCAGTGCTCGGAGTTGGCCTGGGCGAACATCATCAGTTCGATGTCGTGAGGGTTGCGCTTCAAGCCGGTGAAGGCGTTGACCAGATAGTCGATCTCGTCTTCGGCCAGGGCCAGGCCCAGCTCGGTGTTGGCCTTCTCGAGGGCGGCACGGCCACCGCCCAGCACGTCGATCGCGGTGAGCGGCTTGGGTTCGGCGTGGCTGAACAGGCCGGCAGCCTGTTCCAGCTGGCTGACGATGATCTGGGTCATGCGGTCGTGCAGGCTGCTGGCGATCAGCTCGGCTTCGGCATCGCTGAACTGGCCAGCGACGTAAAAGGCGATCCCCCGCTCCAGGCGCTGGATTTTATCCAGGCCGCAGTTGCGGGCGATGTCGCTGGCCTTGCTCGACCAGGGCGAGATGGTGCCGAACCGTGGCAGAACCAGGAACAAGCGGCCAGTCGGCTCTTGAACGGGAACGCTTGGGCCGTACTTCAGAAGGCGTGCCAGCACTTGCTGTTCGTCGGCGGTCAAGACGCCGGTTACGTCGGCGAAGTGAGCAAATTCAGCGTACAGGCCTGTAACAGCTGGAACCTTCTGGCTCAGTTGCTCAAGGAGTTTGCTGTGGCGAAAGGCAGAAAGGGCAGGAGCGCCGCGCAGGATCAACATCTTCGGGACAGCCTCGGGAAGGGGTGTGCTTTGAGGCCGTGCATTCTAGCGTAAACCTTCGCCAACGGCACCCGAAACGCTACCGGTGGCCGCCGCCGAACGTCAGTTGGCACGCTTTGCCTGCGATCATGGCGTTATCCAGGGCATTGGGCGCAGTTATTTTAACCGTCACAATCGCTCGCCAAGCCCCGTTTCTGCGGGCTGCAGCACAGTTTTACGCTGGCTAGCAGACAAGTGCGCCGCTGTCGAGATATGGCGCCGTGAGCCGTTTGCGTATACTGCGCAGATGTTCTTCCCAACTGTTTCGCGCCTGCGATGCGTCAAATGGCTCATCGCCACCTTGCTCTTCCTGATGCTCAGTGCCTGTGTTGATAAACCCAGCACACTGGAGCGAATCAAGGAGGATGGCGTATTGCGGGTGGTCACTCGCAACAGTCCCGCTACGTATTTCCAGGATCGCAACGGTGAAACCGGCTTCGAATACGAACTGGTCAAGCGCTTTGCCGATGACTTGGGAGTGAAGCTGGAAATCGAGACGGCCGACAACCTCGACGACCTGTTCAGCCGGCTGGGCAAACCCAATGGCCCGGTACTCGCCGCCGCCGGCCTGGTGAGCAGCGACCAGCGCCAGCAGCAGGTGCGCTTCTCCCACCCGTACCTTGAAGTCACCCCGCAGATCATCTACCGCAACGGCCAATCGCGCCCCACCAACGCCGCCGACCTGGTGGGCAAGAAGATCATGGTGCTCAAGGGCAGCACCCACGCCGAGCAACTGGCGGCGCTGAAAAAACAGAACCCGGCGATTGAGTACGAAGAATCCGACGCGGTGGAAGTGGTGGATTTGCTGCGCATGGTCGACGAAGGGCAAATCGACCTGACCCTGGTGGACTCCAACGAAGTCGCCATGAACCAGGTGTACTTCCCCAACGTGCGCGTGGCCTTCGACCTCGGCAATGCCAGCAATCAAAGCTGGGCCGTGGCGGCAGGCGACGACAACAGCCTGCTCAACGAAATCAACAGCTATCTGGACAAGGTCGAGAAGAACGGCACCTTGCAGCGTCTGAAGGACCGCTACTACGGGCACGTCGATGTCCTCGGCTATGTCGGCGCCTACACCTTTGCCCAGCACTTGCAACAACGCCTGCCCAAGTACGAGAAGCACTTTCGCGCCTATGCCAAGGCCGAGAAAGTCGATTGGCGGTTACTGGCAGCCATTGGCTATCAGGAATCGCTGTGGCAACCCACGGTCACGTCCAAGACCGGCGTGCGCGGCCTGATGATGTTGACTCAGAACACCGCGCAAGCCATGGGCGTGTCCAACCGCCTGGACCCCAAGCAGAGCATCATGGGCGGCGCCAAGTACCTGGCCCGGATCAAGGATGAGCTGGACGACAAGATCGCCGAGCCCGACCGCACCTGGTTCGCCCTCGCCGCCTACAACGTGGGCACCGGCCATCTGGACGACGCGCGCATCCTGGCGAAGAAAGAAGGCCTGAACCCGAACAAGTGGCTGGACGTGAAGAAGATGCTGCCACGCCTGTCGCAGAAGCAGTGGTACAGCAAGACCCGATACGGCTACGCCCGCGGCGGCGAGCCGGTGCATTTTGTGGCGAACATCCGGCGTTACTACGACATCCTCACCTGGGTGACCCAGCCGCAGTTAGAGGGTAACCAGGTGGTGGAAGGCAACCTGCATGTGCCGGGCGTGGACAAGACCAAGCCTGCGCAAGACACCCCTCAACTCTGATCACGACAGCCCGCACACTGCAAATCCCTGTGGGAGCCGGGCTTGCCCGCGATGGCGGCCTGACAGTCAAGGTATTCGGCGCCTGACACACCGCTATCGCGGGCAAGCCCGGCTCCCACATGGGATCATCGTCGCCTTATAGGCCGGTGAGCAGATGGACCACGCCGCCCGGCAGTACCATCACTGCGGGGACACCGGCAGCCTTCAACGCCGACTCATCCAACCCACCCACCTCCTTCAATTGCACGCGCACCCGCGTGAGTGCCACGCGCTGCTGTGACGTGACGTTCCCCTCCCCGCCCAATGCACTCACCACATCGGCCGACAACAGGCTCGGCGTCGTCGGCGTGACCGTCTCGGCCACCAAATCAGGCGTCAGGGCTTTCCAGAACGCCCGCTGCAATTTCTCGAACATGCTCAGTGCTCCACGACAGGTGAGGTTTCAACGGTGGCCGCGTGGTACAGGCGCAGGGCCTCGCGCACTTGGTCGGCTTCTTCAAGGCCCAATACCTGGCGGGCGATGAGCTGGCAGTCGTGCAGGTCCAGCTCGCGCACGGTGGCCTTGATGGTGGGGATCAGCGGCACGCTGACCGACAGCTCATCCACACCCAGGCCGATCAACGCCGGCACCGCCTGGGTTTCGGACGCCAGCGCACCACATACGCCCACCCACTTGCCATGGGCATGGGCCGCCTTGACGGTGATGTCGATCAGGCGCAGGACGGCCGGGTGAAAACTGTCGGCCTGGCTGGCCAGGCGCGGATGGTCGCGGTCCATGGCCAGGGTGTATTGGGTCAGGTCGTTGGTGCCGATGGAGAAGAAATCCACATGGGGCGCAAACACATCCGCCATCAGCGCTGCGCTGGGGACTTCGATCATGATGCCCAGCTTCGGTAACTCGGTCAGCCCGAGGGCCAGCGCCTCTTCTTCGAGCATCTTGCGCGCCAGGTGCAGCTCCGACAGCAGGCTGACCATCGGCAACATGATATGCAGCCGCGCCAAGCCTGCACTGGCAAGAATCGCGCGCATCTGTTCACGCAGCAGTTCGGGGCGTTCCAGGCACAGGCGGATACCGCGCAGGCCAAGGAATGGGTTGGTCTCGTTTTCCATCGGCACATAGGCCAAGGGTTTATCGCCGCCCACATCCAGGGTACGTACCACCAGATTACGCTCGGTGCCGAGGGCGCGGGCGATGGCGCTGTAGGTGTCGGCCTGCTCCTCTGCGCTCGGGGCGCGGTTGCGGTCCAGGTAGAGGAACTCCGAACGCAGCAGGCCCACGCCTTCCCCGCCCAGGGTCAGGGATTGCTCCACTTCCTGCAACGAGGCGACGTTGGCGGTGACTTCGACGTGATGCCCGTCGCGGGTGACCGCCGCCCGTGAGGCCTGCGCCACTTCACGTTGCAGCCGCTGTTTTTGCTGTTGGCGAACTGCCTGCAATTGTTCGATTTCAGCCAGGTCCGGTTCCAGGTGCAGCTCGCCTTTGTCAGCATTGAGCAGCACCCGCTTGCCGTTGGCCAGGGCCAATACCTGGCTCGGCACCCCGCAAATCGACGGCAGGCCGAGCGCCCGTGCGAGGATTGCCACATGGCTGGTCGCGCCACCGGCGACCGTGACGAAACCTAAAACTTTACTGGCATCCAGGCCGGCGGTTTGTGAGGGCGTCAGCTGTTCGGCGACCAGGATGGCGCACTCCGGCAGCTCCATTGATCGCTCAGGCACGCCCAGAATCAACTTGAGTACGCGCTGGCCAACATCGGCCAAGTCCGCCGCACGCTCAGCGAGCAGCGTTTTACCCAAGCCTTCGAAGAGCCTGGCGGTCGCCACCGTGGCCGTATTCCAGGCAAAGGCCGCGCTCTTGCCTTCGGCCAGCAGGCTATGGGCTTGTTCAAGCAGGGTCGGGTCTTCGAGCAGTTCCTGGTGGGCGCGGAAGATCTCGGCCTGGGCACTGCCGGCCGCCTTGGCCTGCAACGCTTGCAGCGCCTCGTTTGCCGCCCGCAGGCCACGGGCCAATGCGGTACGTTCGAAGGTTTCTCCGGCACCGGCTTCGGGAATCTCAAGCGCCGGTTCAGCCACTTGGACAACCTGGCCGAACGCCGAGCCCGGCGACGCGCAGACGCCTCGCAACACGGACGCAGAAGACGCAGGCGTGGCGGGCTCGTTGATCGCCTCGACCGCTACCGGCAGCGTCTCGCCACAGCCGTCGAGCAGCAACGCCACCAGCGCCTGGATTGCCGCCTCGGCATCTTCCCCCGCCGCGCTCACTTGCACGCTGTCGCCCTGGGAGGTCTGCAGCGCCATGATCGCCACAAGCGACTTGGCATTGGCGCTCAGGGTTTGCTTGTGCAGGAAAATGCTGGAACTGAACCCCTTCGCCGCCTGGGCAAACACCGCCGCAGGGCGGGCGTGCAGGCCGCTGGCATTGGGCAGTGTCACTGGCTTGGAAAACAGCGCATTGCCCTCTTCCACGTCCACCTCAGCGGGCATCGGCCCCGGTGAGACCTGCACCAGTGGCTGGCCGGACTCGACCAGCGCCTGACCGGCCACCAATGGCACAAACGGCTCGCCGCTCACAATGAGCATCAAGGTCAGCAGGCTGCGTGCATGGAGCGCCACATAGTCGGCATCGAACTCTATCAGCGGCTGCCCGGCCTCCACCCGCTGGCCTTCCTCGACCAGGCGGGTGAAGCCCTGGCCTGCAAGGTTCACGGTGTCCAGGCCAATATGCAGCAGCACCTGCACTCCGTTATCGGCGGTGACACTGACCGCGTGGCCGCTGTCCTGAATGTTGCTGATCACCCCGGCCAACGGCGCGCAGAGGGTCTGCGAGGTGGGGTCGATGCACAGGCCATCGCCAATCACGCGGCCGGAAAATACCGGGTCGGGGACCTGATCCAGCGCCAGCAAAACCCCGGACAAGGGTGCCAGCAGTTCCAGGGGTTGAGATGTGGTCATGACTTCACCTGTTTGTGTTGTTCTTTAAAAATCATTGAGCCGATGCAAGGTTGAGATCAAAGGTGGGAGCGGGCTTGCTGTGGCGAGCAAGCTTGCTTGCGCTGGGGTGCGAAGCGCCCCCAAAAGCCTGCGACTGCTGCGCAGTCGAGCGGGAGCAAGCTCCCTCGCCACAGCAAGCCCGCTCCCACACGAGCCCGGCTTACTTCCACCAATATTCGACCTGCACACCGACGTTCGACCCATGCCGCGCGGTGCCATAGGCGCCGGTATCGGATAACGCCGAGCCCGCCGCCAGCTCATTGGCCGCACGCTTGGCCGCTTTGTTCCAGGACGCATAGGTGTAATACAACCGCACTTCGGGCCGCGCCCAGAACTCAGGGCCTTTGGGCGACCAGGTCGGGGCGAAGGTAAATTTGCTCAATTTGCGCGTACCGCCGGTGGCCTCGACCTGATCGTGCCCCAGCTCAGTGACCAGTTTGAATTGCTCGCTGAGCGCATACGCAGGACGCACACCGAGCGACATCCAGTTCTGGTCCTGGCGCCCTGGACGCACATCTTTCTGGTACACCGCCTCGACTTGCCCGCCGAAACGCGGGGTCACCTGCCAGTCGAAGAACTCCACGGCACGATAGCTTTTGCTGCTTTTGTCCAACGCGGTATTGCCGGTATAACCCAGGCCGGTGCCTGGGCCTTCGCCGTACTGGAGGGCAAACTTGTTCTTGCCCCCCAGGAATGCCGCTTGCACATGCTGCGCGGTCAGCGCCCATCCGCTATTGGTATCACGCCCACCGGCCCTGGCGATGTAGCTCAAGCCAAGCTCCAGCTCGCCGCCCGGGTTGGTATTGAAACCTGCGACGTTGAAGTCGTGACGGGTGGCGTATTCCTTCTGGTACAAGTTGTCCTTGCGTGACAGGGCGTAGCTGTATTTCAAGCCGCCGATCAGCACATCCTCGATTCCCCCGCCGGTGGCGCTCTGGTTCCAGTAGTAGAAATCCGAGATATGGATGTCGTTACGCTTGTAGTAACGCCGCCCGGCCCACAGCGAACCGCCATTGAGACTGGGCAGGTTGGACCATTGCGCATACATCTGCGGCATGCGCGCCGAACCGTTGTTTTCTCCCTGGAATTTCAGGGCACGGTCGTACTTGTTGTAGAGGGAAGCCATGGCATCGACGCTGAACACCGAACCGTCATCGAGGGTCAGCAGGTCCTGGCGCAATTCCAGTTCAGCGTACTGCTCGCATTCGTTGCCCAAGCGGTACTTGGTTTGCGCCCCCGGCAGTTGGAAGCATTGCTGCTTGCCACTGCCGGTCGATGTGCCTGCGCCGCTGCGCAAGTAACCGGCGAATTCCAGAGCCTGGGCGCCAAACGGCGCAGCGAGGCACGAGGCGACAAGGCCCAGCTTTATTGTTGTTTTCATGAAGTGCTCCTTTTATTTTTATTGTTTTTTCTTACTGTCTTGCGTGACGCGATTGCCGGTAGGGCGGCTCAGCCCTTGAGGTACAGCACAAACGATTCGTAAGGACGCAACACCACCGTGCTCGTACGCACCGGGCAGTCGGTGTAGTTGCTGATCAGCAAACGTTGTTCGCACGCCGCGTTGATCACCTGATCCGGCAATTGGATTTCGCACGGCGTGCCGTAGAAGTTGTTGAGCACCAGCAGGCGCTCGCCCTGGCCTTCACGCAGGTAGGCCCAAACCTTGGGATGGTCTTGCAGCAGCGGGCGATAAACGCCTTGCTGGATCAGCGGCTCGCGGCGCCGCAGGGCGATCAATGCTCGGTAGTGATGCAGCACCGAGTCCGGGTCATCCAGCTGGCTTTCGACGTTGATGTGCGCGGCGTTGGCCGGGATGCCGATCCACGGCTCGCCACGGCTGAACCCGGCATTGGCCTGGCTGTTCCACTGCATCGGCGTACGCCCGTTGTCGCGAGACTTCTGCATGATCGCCGCCATGCTCGATGCTTCGGACTCTCCTGCATCGCGCTTGAGTCGGAAGATATTCAGGGTTTCCACATCGCGGTATTGTTCGATGCTGTCAAAGCCCGGATTGGTCATGCCCAACTCTTCGCCCTGGTACACATAGGGTGTGCCCTGGAGAAAGTGCAGCGCAGTGGCAAGCATCTTGGCCGAGACCACGCGATATTCGCCGTCATCACCAAATCGCGAAACCACCCGCGGCTGGTCGTGGTTACACCAGAACAGCGCGTTCCAACCGCCACCGGCCTGCATGCCTGTCTGCCAATCGGAGAGGATCTGCTTGAGTTGCAGGAAATCGAAATCGGCCTTTACCCACTTTTGCAGGTTGGGGTAATCGACTTTCAGGTGGTGGAAGTTGAAGGTCATCGACAGCTCTTTCGAGGCCGGATTCGAGTAGCGAATGCAGTGTTCCAGGCGGGTGGACGACATCTCGCCTACGTTGATCAGGTCATGGCCTTCGAAGACTTCGTGGTGCATTTGCTGCAGGTACTCGTGCACATGCGGGCCGTCGGTATAGAAGCGGCGGCCGTCGCTGGTGTCTTCAGGGAAATCTGCGGGCTTGGAGATCAGGTTGATCACATCCAGGCGAAAACCACCCACGCCTTTGTCTCGCCAGAAACGCATCATCTTGAACACTTCGGCGCGCACCCTGGGGTTGTCCCAATTGAGGTCGGCCTGGGTATGGTCAAACAGGTGCAGGTAGTACTGGCCAGTCTGCGCTTCGTATTCCCAGGCCGAGCCGCCGAACTTGGACTCCCAGTTGTTCGGCTGGTCGCGCCAGATGTAGAAGTCGCGGTAAGGGTTGTCGAGGCTGCTGCGTGCCTGCTGGAACCACTCGTGCTCGACGGAGGTGTGGTTGACCACGATATCGAGCATCAACCGGATCCCGCGCTTGGCCGCTTCGCTGATCAGCAAGTCGCAGTCGGCCATGGTCCCGTAGCTGGGGTCGATGGCGTAGTAGTCGCTGATGTCGTAGCCGTTGTCGCGCTGGGGCGAACGCAGGAAGGGGGTGACCCACAGGCAATCGATGCCCAGCCAGTGCAAGTAATCGAGCTTGTCGACGATGCCCAGCAGGTCACCGGTGGCGTTACCCGCGTGGCTGTGGAAGCTTTTGGGGTAGATCTGGTAGATCACCGAGTGTTGCCAGGTTTGCATGGTGGGTTCCTTCAGTAGAGTTGAGTGTCGGCCCTTCTGGCCTCATCGCAGGCTAGCCAGCTCCCACACTTGAATGTGTTCACACATCACTGTGGGAGCTGGCTTGCCTGCGATAGCGATCTTCAGGCGACCCGGTAACCAGGCCGAATGATCTTCATGCTCAACATGCACGTCAGCGCAAACGGCACGACCATCGCCACCACCATGCCGATCACAAACATTGGAATCGCACTCGGCACGATCGAGATAAACCCGGGCAGCCCACCGACGCCAATGGCCGAGGCCGTGACCTTGTTCAGCGACAGGAAAATACTGCCCAGCGCCGAGCCCAGCAGCGCGGCGTAGAACGGAAACTTGAAGCGCAGGTTGACCCCGAACATCGCCGGCTCTGTGATGCCGAAATAAGCCGAAATCGCCGAGGTGGACGCCATGCTTTTGTCCCGCGCATTGCGGGTCATGTAGAACACCCCGAGCGCGGCGCTGCCCTGAGCCAGGTTGGACATGACGATCATCGGCCAGATAAAGGTGCCGCCCTGGGAGGAAATAAGCTGCAGGTCGACGGCGAGGAACATGTGGTGCATACCGGTAATCACCAGCGGCGCATAGAGCAGGCCGAAAATCGCGCCGCCGACCATAGGTGCGATTTCAAACAGGGTGACCAGGCCTTCGGTAATCAGAATGCCGAGGTGACGCGTCACCGGGCCGATGATTGCCAGGGCCAGCACACCGGTGACAACGATGGTAGTGATCGGCACCACCAGCAGTTGAATGGCATTCGGTACCCGCGCCCTTAGCCACTTCTCGATCACGCTCATGACAAAGGCGGCCATCAGGATCGGCAGGATCTGCCCCTGGTAACCCACCTTCTCGATCTGGAACCAGCCGAAGATATCGAAGTACGGCAGGCTCTGGCCATCGAGGCCGGCGACCGCCTTGCCATAGTTCCAGGCGTTGAGCAGGTCGGGGTGCACCAGCATCAAACCGAGCACGATGCCGAGGATTTCACTGCCGCCAAAACGCTTGGCCGCCGACCAGCCCACCAGCGCCGGCAGGAACACGAACGAGGTGTTGGCCATCAGATTGATCAGGCTCCACAGGCCATCCAGGTTCGGGTAGGCCTCCAGCAGTGTCTGGCCTTCGATGAACATGCCCTTGGCGCCCATCAGGTTGTTCACGCCCATCAACAGGCCGGCGATGATCAGCGCGGGCAGGATCGGCATGAACACATCGGAGAACACCCGCACCAGGCGCTGCATGGGGTTGGCCTTGTCGCCGCCGGCTTTCTTGACGTCGGCAATGGTCGAAGCGGCAAGGCCGGTCAGTTCGCGCAGGGCGGCGTAGACCTTTTCCACTTCGCCGGGGCCGATCACCACCTGGAACAGGCCGCCGGTAAAGAACGAGCCCTTGACCAGGTCGACCTGGTTCAGGGCACTGTTGTTGACCAGGCTGGGGTCCTTGAGCGCCAGGCGCAGGCGGGTCACGCAATGGGCAGCCTGCTCAAGGTTTTCGCGGCCCCCGAGGTTGTCGAGGATCTCGCGGGCAATCGTTGAATAGTCGTGGCTCATGCTCGTTTTCCACTGTGATTGTTTTTATGGGTGGCAGTCGTTGGCAGCACGCCGAGGAGGGAAAAGTACTCGTCTGTACGAGTTAAATCAACAACTCGTCTGTACGAGTTACACTTTTGTTTATCCATACGATCTTTCCGTCAGGTTTTTCACCTGCGTGCACAGGTGTCCAATGGACAAACCCAACCTCTGCCACTAAGGTTCCTGCCTTGAACGCGCAGTCCACCTTCATAACGCCGGGCAAGAGCCATCCCATGAGCAAATACAACCAGATCTATACGGATCTGCTTGCCAGCATCACCACCGAGCGCCTGCAACGCGGTACGCGCCTTCCCTCCGAAACCGAACTGATGGACGCCTACCAGGCCAGCCGTGGCACCGTACGGCGCGCCATCGAGCAGTTGCAGGAACGTGGCTTTGCGCAAAAGATCCACGGCAAGGGCACCTTTGTGTTGTCGCCCAACCCGATCGAGTTCCAACTGGGCGGCATCGTCAGCTTCCACGAAACCCACGCTGACCTGGGCGATGACGTACGTACCGACGTGGTCGAGTTCACCCAGATCCCGTTGGAAGGCTCACTGCTGCAGCACATCGAGGCCGAACCCGGCACATTGATCACGCGCATCAAACGGGTGCGCCGCATCGGCGGCAAACGCGTGATTCTGGACATCAACCACTTCATCAGCGACCTGATTCCCGGCCTGGACCGCGACATCGCCGAGCAGTCGATCTACGCGTTTATCGAGCAAACGCTGCAGCTGCAGATCAGCTACGCGCAACGCACCATCGAAGCCCTGCCGCGCAGCAAGGACGACCAGGCGCATCTGGATCTGGAGGGGCAAAGCCATGTGATTGTGGTGAGTAACCAGACGTTTTTGCAGGATGGAAGGCAGTTCGAGTACACCGAGTCGCGGCATACGTTGGATAAGTTTTATTTTTCGGATATTGCGAGACGCTGAAGCCTTACCCAACAACTATGTAGCGCCCGCAAGCGTCGCACCTAAGGGACCCTCGCCTTCTTTTTGAAGGATGAGCCCTCCATGAGTACCGGTACCCCCCTGCCCAATGCAGCCGACAAGGCCGCGCTGATAACGTTGGCCACCCAAATAATCCCGGCATGCCCCAGCCTGAATGACAGCGCCCATCAAACCGCCTGCGACATCCTGCAAAAGCACGGTGTAAAAGGCCTGGACCCGGATGACGTCTACTACCATCGGTTCAAGAGCGCCCAGAGCAGCACCAAGACCTTCACCGGTTGGGAACACCTACTGGAAAAACCCTACGAATCGACAACCCTGACGCAGTTGGTGATTCATCGCTTTCGTGCCACCGATTTCGACAACGCCGACTTGCTCGACCTGTATGGGGGTTTTTACACCACGGGTCCGGTGTATGGCGACTTTAATGAAACCAACGAAGTGCGTCTGCATGGCAACGAAGTGCTGAAGGACTTCTGGAACATTCGATTCGACAGCCTCTACAACGGTCAACTGGACGACTTCTGGCACAGCCATGCCGACGACTTCCGAACCCTGGCCAAATGCAATTTTCTCAGCAAAGCGGTTCAGGCCGCCGACCTCAAACAGCTGACAAAAGAAGACCTAGAGACCTGCATCAGTACTGTCGCCTCCAACGTGACGTGGCCTATCACCCGCAAGATGCTGCAAACCGAAGTGTCTGCAGGCGAACCTCCCCAGGTATACGCCCTGGATGTAGACGGCCATGTGGCGTTCAACTTGCTACGCATCGTCGATCCGAAGGGCCGCCAGATTCTTTACACGCCCGGCGACACCCCTGCGTTCCAAGTCCTGGAAACCCCGGCGGACATGCACTGGTGGGTTCTGGGCAAAATGAACAACGAACAGAGCCGCGACGCCTTCCTCTGTCACTTCCCGCTGTCTGATCGCCTGGCCATGCAGGAGAACATCACTGACCTGATGAACCGTCTCGTCGGCACGTGGGGCAAGTCCGACCACCATCTGATCAACCGCAAAAACCAGGCGATCAATCTCGATGCTTTCTCCTGGTTGATGGAGCGTACGCGCTGGTCCATGTACGACGAGGCTCGGCAACTGCTGACCACCCAGAAGGACCTGCAAAAAAAACTGTGGATAGGCTACCTGAGCGCCGGCTTGAAAGTGTTCGGCCCAATGGCCGCGATCGGCTGGGAAGTGGCTTTGCCGGTCCTGGGCGCCAGCATCGCGCTCACCGGTATGAATATCGATCAGGCCGTCAATGGCCGTACCCGCGCAGAGCGCAAGGCTGGCGTGACGGCGGCGGTGATCAATGGTATCGCCATGCTGTTCAACGTGCTGGCCCTGGCCGGGCCGGGCCCCATCACGGAGGTGGGTGCGGAGGTCGATGCCGCAGAGGCCGCCGAAATGGCCGAGTACAAAAAGGAACTACAGCCTGAGCCCGTCGATGAGCCCGCAGTGACACCGACGGGTGGAGAAACGACGGTACCGCCCACTGCCGGGGAGCCACCGGCCGCCACCTCCCAGATACCGACATCCTGGAAACGCCTGCAAGGCCTGGAAGAGGCAACCCCAATGACCGAAGGAGGACGCTACCGCAATATCTACACCGTCAAAGCCAACCCTTCGACCGTCATCAAGTTCAAGGATGCCGTCTATTACGTACGCTACGAGGCCGATATCAATGGCGAAGGGAGCTGGGCAATTATCGATCCACAGAACCCTAACGCTTTTTACGGCACACGCCCGGTACAACTCAATGCCGCCGGTGAATGGGAGCTCGCTTTGCGTCCATCCGACGCCATCAGGGGAGGTGCTCCGGTCGACACGGTCGCTGCAGGCGAAACACGGCTGGGTACAAGCACGGTCGAAGAAACCATGCCGAGTTCCTATGGCTCGCCCAACGCCAGTAACCCCCCCTCCAGCCTCGGCACCGCTTATGACCTCAACGACCTGGACCCGTACCAGATTGAGCTGGCAATGGGCGGCAGGCCGGACCACTTCAAGCGTATCCCCAAGCCTGGAGGCGGCTTCACTGACTTCTACACCTCAGATTATTTTATCAATCCGGCGCGCACCAAAATCCTCACCGCAGCGCGTCAATTTTTCTCCCGGCCCTTTTTCATTCACAGCCTGCCTGAGCGCCCGGCCTTGCCCTCGCTCACGCCAGAAATGTCCTCCACCGAGCTGATTGAAGCCGTGTTCAAAACCGCCCCCGGTCTGGTCGTCGCTGAAAGCCCGAATCGCATCGCCAGCTTGTACGTTCTGATCAAAGACATGCCTGCCCTGGCGCGCCAAGGGATCAAGACGCTCTACCTGAACCGCCTGTTCAACGACCTGCATCAACTGGACCTCGATACGTTCGCCAACACCGGGGTGCTGTCTGACGACCTGAAAGTCTATCTTGAGCAAATGGATGCCTTGTTGCCGGTACGCTTTAACACCCAGGCACTGCTCACCGCCGCCAGGGCATACGGCATACGTGTGCAGGCCACGGGCTGCCTGGCCAATTACCGATCCTTCGCGGTGGCGATGGATGAACAAATGGCCAAGAACTTCCTGACCAGCGAAATCATTCGCCTGGACCAGCTCAAGAACGGCGTCGGCAAATGGGTAGCGTTGACCGGGGCGCAAAACACCAACACGTTCAGGGGCGTGGCCGGTATCAGTGAAATAAACGGTGGCACCAGCCTGCGCATCGTTGAGGAACTCAATGCCGCCAGCCCCAAGGTTGAAGTGCGTCTTGGCCCAAAGGTAGTGAATCGGCCCAAAGTAAACCCGAGCCTGAATGCTCTGGACACAGACCTCTCTCTGAAAATACCCATGACCGAACTGGAGATGCCACGCACCTATGTGTTCACTGAGCGGCAGGTCGAGGATGCGCTCAAGCTTCCTGGCGATTACCTGCTGGAACAGACCCAATCGACATTGACCCTGATCCACCGTAATCGGCTCAAGGCGCTGGTGCGCAGTACTATCCAGGGCACCATCAGCCAGGGTTACTTTATTGATGCGGCCCAGTTCCCTCGGCTTAACGGTAACGTTTACAACTCCTTGCCGGAACTGCTCCAGGCCCTCAACAACCAGGGTATGCGGTTCAGGGGGTTGCCACTGATCAAGACGCCGGTTCCGACGGCCGAGGTAAACATTAATAACGTGCCCGCTTACGACGACATCCCGCCACCCGCAGGCTTTGTTCCCGCAGTGAATTTACCCGTGATGCCGGCAGCGACCAGCGCCCCGCAGGTTCCTCCTGCGTGGGAAGCCAATGAGATCCTGGAGGGCGAAGCACCGGTCAGCGAACCTGGGAAATACCAAGGGATCTATCGACTCACGTCCGACCCTGGCGAGGCGATTCTGTACGATGGCAAACCCTATTACGTACGCTATGAAACCTATCGAGGGGGGACCAGCGGCTGGGCCATCATCAACCCCCACGCCCCCAACGCCACTGCGGATTCGATTGCGGTTCGGCTGAACGCACAAGGGCAGTGGGAAACATTTGCTCGCTAGCCACGGATCCCCCCCTGAAACAACAAAGCCCCGGCATCTGCCGGGGCTTTGTTTATTTACGATTCGAGGCGCGGGCCAGGAATCACTCCCACTCAATCGTCGCCGGCGGCTTGCTCGACACGTCATACGTCACGCGCGAGATACCTTCGATCTCATTGATGATACGGCCGCTGACCGTCTCCAGCAGTTCGTAAGGCAGGTGTGCCCAACGCGCTGTCATGAAGTCGATCGTCTCTACGGCACGCAGTGCAACAACCCACGCGTAACGGCGGCCATCGCCTACAACGCCAACCGATTTCACCGGCTGGAACACTACGAACGCCTGGCTGACCTTGTGGTACCAGTCGGCCTTGCGCAGTTCTTCGATGAAGATGTGGTCGGCGCGACGCAGCAGGTCGGCGTATTCCTTCTTCACTTCACCCAGGATACGCACGCCCAGGCCCGGGCCCGGGAATGGGTGGCGGTAGACCATGTCGTACGGCAGGCCCAGTTCCAGGCCCAGACGGCGGACTTCGTCCTTGAACAGTTCGCGCAGCGGTTCTACCAGCTTGAGGTTCATTTCCTCAGGCAGGCCGCCCACGTTGTGGTGGGACTTGATCACGTGGGCCTTGCCGCTCTTGGCGCCGGCCGACTCGATCACGTCGGGGTAGATGGTGCCCTGGGCGAGGTATTTGATGTTGTCCAGTTTGTTGGACTCGGCATCGAACACGTCGATGAAGGTGCGACCAATGATCTTGCGCTTCTTCTCCGGGTCGGACTCGCCGGCCAGGTTGTTGAGGAACTGGTCCTCAGCGTTGGCGCGGATCACCTTGACGCCCATGTTCTCGGCGAACATGGCCATCACTTGCTCACCTTCGTGCAGGCGCAGCAGGCCGTTGTCGACGAATACGCAGGTCAGCTGGTCGCCGATGGCCTTGTGCAGCAAGGCAGCCACAACCGAGGAGTCAACGCCACCGGACAGGCCGAGCAGCACGTTGTCGGTGCCGACCTGGGCGCGCACTTGGGCGATGGCGTCTTCAGCGATTTTCGACGGGGTCCACAGGGCTTCACACTCGCAAATGTCGAGGATGAAACGCGACAGGATGCGCCCGCCTTGCTTGGTGTGGGTCACTTCCGGGTGAAACTGCACGCCGTAGTAGCGACGCTCGTCGCTGAACATGCCGGCAATCGGGCAGCTCGGGGTGCTGGCCAGGATGTGGAAGTCTTCCGGCATTTTGGTGACCTTGTCACCGTGGCTCATCCAGACGTCGAGGCCGAACAGGCCGTCAGCATCGATGTGGTCTTCGATGCCGTCCAGCAGGCGGCTCTTGCCAACCACGTCCACACGGGCATAACCGAATTCACGCAACTCGGAGCCTTCTACCTTGCCACCCAGTTGCTCGGCCATGGTCTGCATGCCGTAGCAGATGCCGAATACCGGCACGCCCAGGTCGAATACCGCTTGCGGGCAGCGCGGGCTGTTGGCTTCGTGCACGGACTCGGGGCCACCGGCGAGAATGACGCCTTTGGGTGCGAATTCGCGGATCGCTTCATCGTCCATGTCGAACGGATGCAGTTCGCAGTACACGCCGATTTCACGCACGCGGCGGGCGATCAGCTGAGTGTACTGGGAACCGAAGTCGAGGATCAGGATGCGGTGGGCGTGAATGTCGAGGGCCATGAAGTCAGTCTCGTCTAATGAATCAGAAACAACTCGGGGCTGAAAGAACAGCCCCGGTTACTTAACGTTTTGCTGGAAGCCTCAACCTACACGGTAGTTTGGCGCTTCCTTGGTGATCTGCACGTCGTGGACATGGGATTCAGCCATGCCGGCGCCGGTGATCCGTACGAACTCTGGCTTGGTGCGCATTTCTTCGATGTTGGCGCTGCCGGTGTAGCCCATCGAGGAACGCAGGCCGCCCATCAATTGATGGATGATCGCGCTCAGGGTGCCTTTGTACGGCACACGGCCTTCGATGCCTTCCGGTACGAGCTTCTCGGCGCCTGCCGAAGAGTCCTGGAAGTATCGGTCGGAAGAGCCTTGCGCCTGGGACATGGCACCCAGCGAACCCATGCCACGGTAAGCCTTGTACGAACGGCCCTGGAACAGTTCGATCTCGCCTGGCGCTTCTTCGGTACCGGCGAACATCGAGCCCATCATCACGCAGGAGGCACCGGCAACGATGGCCTTGGACAGGTCACCGGAGAAACGGATGCCACCGTCGGCGATCAAGGGTACGCCAGTGCCTTCAAGGGCAGCGGCGACATTGGCGATGGCGCTGATTTGCGGCACGCCCACACCGGCGACGATGCGCGTGGTGCAGATAGAACCTGGGCCGATACCGACCTTGACTGCGTCGGCGCCAGCTTCGGCCAGGGCCTTGGCGGCAGCGCCGGTGGCGATGTTGCCGCCGATCACCTGCACTTCAGGGAAGTTCTGCTTGACCCAACGCACGCGGTCGATCACGCCTTTGGAGTGGCCGTGGGCGGTGTCGACCACTACCACGTCAACACCGGCAGCGACCAGCGCCGAGACGCGATCACCGGTGTCTTTACCGGTACCGACCGCAGCGCCAACGCGCAGACGACCTTGGTCATCCTTGCTGGCCAGCGGGTAAGCCTTGGCTTTTTCGATGTCGTTGACGGTCATCATGCCCTTGAGGGCGAACTTGTCGTCGACGATCAGCACGCGCTCGATGCGGTGCTTGTGCAGCAGTTCACGCACATCGTTCTTGTCGGCGCCTTCCTTGACGGTGACGAGGCGCTCTTTAGGCGTCATCACTTCGCGGACGGTGACTTCAAGGCGGTTCTCGAAACGCACGTCACGGGAAGTGACGATGCCGACCAGGTCGCCATCGTGCAGCACCGGGACGCCGGAGATGTTGTGCATACGCGTGAGTTCGAACAGGTCACGCACGGTAGCGTCGGCTTCGATGGTGATCGGATCTTTCACCACTCCGGCTTCGTAACGCTTGACCTTGCGCACTTCGGCAGCTTGCTGCTCGATGGTCATGTTCTTGTGGATGATGCCGATGCCGCCTTCCTGAGCCATGGCAATGGCCAGACGGGCTTCGGTGACGGTGTCCATGGCAGCGGAAACCAGGGGAATATTCAGCTCGATGCCACGGGTTAGGCGGGTCTTGAGACTGACTTCGTTAGGAAGCACCTCGGAATAACCGGGCACTAGGAGAATGTCGTCGAATGTCAGAGCTTCTTGGCTGATACGCAGCATCGCGGGGGCTCCCGAGCGGGAAAATGGAAGCGCGCCATTATATACATGCACCCTGCCGGGCTCAATGTAAAACTCTGACAAACTTGGTAATACTGATAGATGGGTAATTTGATCAGGGTTATAGCTCGACTTTGACCCAACTGATCTTCTGGTCCAGCCAATCGGCAAACTCGTCGATAAAGCTTTGTTTGAAACCCGCCTCCGCCCAGTTGTTGAAAATGAATCCCAGGTTGGAAAACCCGCATTCCTGCAGGAACAGAAAGCCATTGATGTCGTCTTCATGCCCACATAGCGGGCAGGTGAAGTTATCGGTGTGGCCAGGCATCCAGTCTTCCAGGCTTTCAAACAGCGCCTCGCCGACTTCCTTGAGGCACTCCGGGCAGCCCGCTTCTTCGAGGAACCCCTTGGCCGGGGTATAGATGCAACGCTTGTAGATGATCTCCAGGCCATTGACCGGCTCGTTGAATGGCAGCGCCTCGGGGTGCAGCACCACGGCGCGGGCACCATCGGCCAGGGCGTAGCCCATGCGGTTGCCGGTACGCCCACAGGTGGTGAGCTCTTCCTTGATGATGTTCTTGCGCACCAGCCAGCGCACAATCGCCCGGGCGCGGGGTTCGTGGACCGGCAAGGTGGAGATTTTCGGGACAAGGATGCTTTGGGAGTTCATGGGAGTCCTGCGGTGTGGCTATTGGCGCCATCGCGGGCAAGCCCGGCTCCCACAGGTGATCGCATTCCAATGTGGGAGCCGGGCTTGCCCGCGATGACGCCCGGGAGGCTGGCAGCTTAATCCCTGAAAAAATCAGGTCAAGTACTCAAATACCGTCCGATCAACGCAATACCACTGGCCAATACCAGCCAGGTCACCAACCGCACGAACGCCTCACGGGACAGCCGCATCGTCAGCCTGCGCCCACACCACAACCCCAGAACCATCGCCGGAAACAGGCAAACCGCCAACATCAATAACGGCAAATCTGCATACACCCCGGCAATCAGGAACAGACTCAAACGCACCACCGTGCTGCAACTGATCAGCGCGCTTTGCGTAGCCCGCGCCGCGTCCTTGGGCAAACGGCTGTTCAGGTAAATCGCATATAAAAAGCCGCCACTGCCGAATAGCGCACCAAACAGCCCCCCAACAGTGCCCATGGGGGCCGACCAGCCCGCCGCCAGCTGAGTCGGTCGTGCTTTCACCGCCAGGCTGTAAATCGCGTAGGCGCTGATAAACAGCCCCATCAATAACAGCAACAGGTCCGAATGCAGGTTGAGCAAAAACACCACGCCCAGGGTGCAGCCGATGGCCATGCAGGGCAGCAACCGCAACAGTTCCGGCTTGTTCACATCGCGCCGCGTTTGCAGCAGGCCGCCAAACGCCGCGACAAAGTCCAGAAGCACCAGCAACGGGATGATCTTCGACAGCGGCATGAATAAAATCAGGATGGGCCCCGCCACCAGCGCCGTGCCGAACCCGGCAATGCCGAACACGATATAAGCCACCGTCACGCCCAGGCCGATCACCAGCCAATCAATACCACCGAACGACCACTGGCTCATCAGCTCAACCGGGCCCATGAATTATTCCTTCTATTGAGATGCCGTTCACTTTAGCCATCGGCAAGGGTTGCGACTAATATCTTCCAGGCTCACTACTCATCTCAAAAAGGCATGACTCTTGATCTCCACCCGGCAACTGCGTTATTTCGTCGAAATCGCCGACAGCGGTAGCTTCAGTGCTGCCGCCGAGCGCCTGTTCGTGGCGCAATCAGCCTTGAGCCGGCAGATCAAGGAACTTGAATCTCAACTGCAAACCCCACTGTTCGAACGCACTGCACGCCAGCCAAGGCTGACGGCCGCCGGCGAAGCCTTCTACCCACGGGCGCGCAACCTGCTGAGTGAGTTGCTCAAGGCCAGCGACCTGGCGACACAAGTGGGCCAGGGCCAGCTCGGCACCTTGCGCCTGAGCCATTCGAGCACCGTGCCGATGAGCGGCGCGTTACTGCAAGGCATCAGCACGTGGCTGGAGCGCTGTCCGGGTGTGTCGATGGATATCGTCAAACTCTCCTCCGAAGCCCAACTGGAGGAAATCGCCGAGGGGCGCCTGGACGTCGGCCTGCTGCGGTTGCCGGTGTTGCGCCAGCGCGAAGGCGTGCGCGTGGTGCCTTGGTGCACCGAGCCGTTGGCGCTGGCAGTGCCTACGGGTCATCCCTTGGCACGCGGCAACGCAGCGGTCGAGTTAATGCAACTCAAGGACGAGGCGTTTATTTCAATCCCCCACCCTCAGCGCGGCGGGCTGAGCTATCTGTCGGCTGAATTGTGCATGCGTGCAGGTTTTTTCCCCAAGGCGGCGCGGGTAATGTCGCGCAAGACCACGCAGTTGCAATTGATCCAGGCCGGTTTCGGGATTGCCCTGTTACCAAAATCCATGCAGGACATCGCCCCGCCCAACGTGCAATTTTTGCCCTTGGCCGACCCTGACTGCGACAGCACCGTAGCCCTGGCCTGTGCGCAAGCGCCAAACGCGCTGGTGGAGCAATTCTGTCAAACCCTGCACGAATGCCTATAAACTGCCGCCCATGATTAAAGATCCTTTTGCCCGCTTGGGCCTGGACCGCGAAGTCCTGACTGTCAGCCAGCTCAACGGCCGCGCGCGGGTGTTGCTGGAAGACGTGTTCACCAATATCTGGGTGGAAGGCGAGATCTCCAACCTCGCCCGCCCGGCCTCCGGCCATGTGTATTTCACGCTCAAGGACAGTGGCGCCCAGGTGCGTTGCGCGCTGTTTCGCAATAACGCGGCGCGGGTACGTCAGGCGTTGAAGGATGGCCTGGCGGTGAAGGTGCGCGGCAAGGTCTCGTTGTTCGAGGGCCGCGGCGATTACCAACTGATCCTCGATACCGTGGAGCCGGCCGGTGATGGTGCGCTACGCCTGGCCTTCGATGCACTGAAGGAAAAGCTGAGCGCCGAAGGCCTGTTCAGTGCCGAACGCAAAGTGGCGCTGCCGGCGCATCCTCGGCGCATCGGTATTATCAGCTCGCCCACCGGCGCGGTGATCCGCGACATCATCAGCGTGTTCCGCCGCCGCGCGCCGAACGTTGAACTGACCCTGATCCCTACCGCCGTGCAAGGCCGCGAAGCAATCCCGCAAATCGTGCGGGCGCTGAAACTCGCCGACGCCCGGGGTTTCGACGCGCTGATCCTGGCCCGTGGCGGTGGCTCCCTGGAAGACTTGTGGTGCTTCAACGAAGAGGCGGTGGCCCGCGCAATTGATGCCTGCGTTACCCCTATCGTCAGTGCCGTTGGTCATGAAACCGATGTGTCCATCAGCGACTTCGTGGCGGACGTCCGCGCCCCTACTCCCTCCGCCGCCGCCGAGTTGCTGGCTCCCGACGCCAGCCACCTGGTGCGTCAAGTGGAAAACCTGCAGCGCCGCCTGGTGATGCTGATGCGCAACCGCCTGAGCCACAGCCGCCTGCGCCTGGAAGGCATGGCCCGGCGCCTTCGTCACCCAGGCGAGCGCTTGCGCCAGCAGGCCCAGCGCCTGGATGACCTGGACATGCGCTTGCGCCGCGCCTTTGAGCGTAGCCTCAATACCCGTCGCGAGCGCTTGATCCGCCTGGAAACCCGCCTCGCCGGCCAGCACCCCGGCCGTCAACTGGCACTCTTGCGCCAGCGCCTGGACAGCCTCGCCGAACGCCTGCCCCGCGCCATGCGTGAAGGTCTCAAGGCTCGGCGTCTGCAACTGCAGAGCCAAGTGCAGACATTGCAGGTGGTCAGCCCTCTGGCGACCCTGGGCCGCGGCTACAGCATCCTGTTGGACGAGCGCGGCCAGGCGATTCGCAATGCCGCACAAACCCACACCGGCCAGCGCCTCACCGCGCGCCTGGGTGAAGGCCAATTGCAAGTGCGGGTGGAAGACAACCACCTGACACCCGTCACCCTTTCATTATTGGATTGATCGATGCCACGCCTACTGAGCCTGTTGATGCTGTTGTGCCTCACATTTAACGCCCACGCCGACAGTTACATCACGCGGACCCTGAACAAACCGGTGCCAGGCGGCGTGGCCGTCGTCGAACTAGGCCCTTCGGCCACGGCGCCGAAAGCCACCTACCAGGGCAAGCCGGTGCTGGTGGTCAAGGAGCAGGACAACTGGCTGGCGATTGTGGGTATCCCGTTAACGGTCAAGCCTGGCAACGAGCGCATCAGCAGCGGTGGGCGCAACCTGCCGTTTATCGTCGGTTACAAGAAGTATCCGGAACAGCGCATCACCTTGAAGAACAAGAGCCAGGTCAACCCTGACCCGGCCCAGCTCAAGCGCATCGAAGGCGAACTGGCAGTGCAGCTCAAGGCTTACCGCAGCTTCAGCCCGAACCTGCCTAGCAATCTGGTGCTGGATAAACCGGTGAACGGGCCGCTTTCGAGCAAATTCGGGGTGCGCCGCTTCTTCAACGGTGAAGAACGCAACCCGCATTCGGGCCTGGATTTCGCCGTACCGGCCGGCACACCGATCAAGACACCCGCCAATGGCAAGGTGATTCTGGTCGGCAATTACTTCTTCAACGGCAATACCGTGTTTGTCGACCATGGCCAGGGCTTTATCAGCATGTTCTGCCATATGTCGAAGATCGATGTGAAGGTGGGTCAGCCACTGGTGCGCGGTGCGGTAGTCGGCAAAGTCGGCTCGACAGGCCGGGCCACTGGGCCGCATATGCACTGGAACGTCAGCCTGAACGATGCACGGGTAGATCCGGCGATTTTTATCGGCGCGTTTCAACCCTGAATACCGTGGCCGTGAGGGGCGTCAGTGATTTCCTGCGCTGGCGCCTGATCTGCCGGAGGTTCGCTGCAATGCATTGTGATCTTCTTACACTTTTGCGATGAACCATCCGACACCCGAGACTCACTCAACCAGCGATTTACACGGACGTAATGAGCAGGACCTGAGCATTGGAGATTCAATTCCCATGAGACTCTTTCCATGTCACTTACCCCAGCACTGTCAGAGCGACATTCGCAAAACCTCCTGACCTCATCTCACGCCTCACCCGGTACTCCCCCGACCAGCCCGCCTACACCACCCGCAACTCTGCAACAACCTGCATCAGTCCCCTTGCCCGCCGCCGCCAATTACGCCCCCGATGACCCGCCTACTCCCGCCTCGTCAGGTATAACCCCGGCGAAAATGCGATACCCGCAGTTGGTGAAGCATTTCAAACCCAGCAATGAAACACAGTTCACCGCTGAACACGCGATGCTGACCGAAGACAAGCAACGCCTGCATAGCCAGCAACCCGGCTTCAAGGCCTTTGTACAGTCGCAACTTGAGGAAGCGTTCCCCGCGATCAGGCCGCTGAATCCCGACATGCTCAGTTTCAATCGCTACAGAGTGGGCGATGGACGCGAATCACTGGCCTCTTCAGAGCCCCTGATGGCTGCGCTGGCCAGGATGATCCGCGACATCCAGGCCAACCCGAATGCGTTGATGCGCCCGGAGCGAGGCATAAGAACTGAATTCACCTATCGACGAACCATTGCCGACCTGGCGGTACCGGCCTTTACCGAAGGCACGCTGCAATCCATTGCTCGCAGCATTGCCACGCAATACCCGCAGGCGCTTGAAGAATACTGGAGCACACCGCGGCCGGTGGAAAATCAGCCGACTCTCCAGATGTCGCCGCAAGAGCAACTGTTGTTCCTGCACAAAAAACAGCTGTCGATCCTCGCCTCACTGCGCCTGAGCGATGGCACCCTGAGCGCGACCGGCAAAGGCCTGATCGACTCCGCGTTGCGCTACCCCACCCTGCAAGACCGGGAAAAACGCTTCACCGACGGTGATCGCTTAGGGGTGTACCCCGTCACTGTGGATGACCAAACGGAACATGGCGCGATGCTGCCAGGGGCCTTTCTCATCACCCGAAAAGACGGCTCCTATGCTACGCCGCCCACCTGGCCGAATGGGCGCGCACTTGCGCTCAACGATGACAATGGCCCCGTCGTGATGTACACGCCCAGCGAAGGTTTCGAGGAATTCGCAACCCCGGCCCAGGCACGCCAGGCTTTGGCCAGCCGCCTGGACCAGGGCGGTGTCGAGGCCAAGTTGCTCCTGCAAGGCCTGCCCCCGGCTCTGCAAAACAGGCCCGACCCTATTACCGGAAAAGATCTAATGTCGAGTGTCGAGCCATCGGCCGGGGATGTGTTGGCGCAATCGATCCCCTGGATGCTCAAACGCCAGCGGGCAGACATTAATACCCACCTGAGCACAGCATTGGCGCCAGGCAAAACCGTCAACCTTCTTCTCGACAGTGCCACATTGGAAGGTATCGATAATGCGGCCGACTGGTCGTACCTCACCGATGGCACCAACGCCATGCTGGCCCGGGACGCCAAACTGACCGACAAACTCCAACCCGAATGGTTGAAGAATCTAAGCCCCTTTCAAGAAGCCTTGTTTTTGCACTTGGACAAAGCGCAGGAACGGAGCCTGGATGCGCTGACGCCCCTGCTTGAAAAAATCCCGGCGCTGAACACCTTCGCCCGTGACCGCCTGAATGCAGCCATCAAGCAGCGATACCCGGCAGCAGAAATCGATGCGGATCAACTCATGGTGCAGGTCCACACCCGCACCGCCATCCACGGCGGAAGAGGGACTGGCCAACCCCTCTATTCGAAACAAGACGCGGTGTCCCTGACCGACTTGGCGCTGAAGAATCCCAGTGGCTTCCCGGCCGTCGAAAGAGGTGTATACACCGATGAGAAAATGACCTTGCCTCTGCGCGACAAGCACGGCAAGCCCGTACGAGACCTGAGCGGCAAGCCGGTTACCCTGGATACCGACGATCTCAAGGCACTGGTCAATACCGCCGATGTCGGTGGCGAATACACCAAACTGCTCAAACAGGAAATGGCCCCAGATGCCCAATCGGGGAGCGCTGTGCACTTGCGCACAGCGTGGAAAGCTCATCTGGCAGACGCGATGGATAAAGAAGCGTTTCTGGCAGAACTCAGCCCCGACGCCTATACGGAACTGGCCAGCGACAACATCCATAAACGCGCGGCGCAGTGGGCGGATGCGGTACTGACTCACCCCGACCCGGCCACCCGCCCTCAAGTCGATGGGAAAACCATCGTCGCCAACAGCCTGCTCCACAGGGGGCTAGCGGTGCAGGGCGTGATGGTGATCGGCAGCCAGACAGATCCATCGCTGGTGCTGTACACCCCCAAGGCTCCCGACGGCATTACTTATCGCGAAGTCGCGGACCACAAGGCCCTCGACACCCTCCTGGAGAAAAAAGAGTGGGCAACCTATATCGCGCAAAGAAAATCACCCGTCAGTAAAGATGAGGTCGATCAGTTCAAGGGAGCGCTTAAAGAAGCTGCGTACAGCCCAACGAAATTGATGTCCCCCGAGCTGGCGGTCTCGTCGATCAAGCTGCTGGGAGGCGCCACTCGCCTTGAGCCCATAAAAGGTGATTTCCAAGACCATCTGTACAAACAACACGTACAGATGGCGATCGACCGAGCGGATCACCAGTCCGTAAGCAGTGCGGAGGTCGCACGGCAATCGCTCAAGAACAAAATCGAGTTCGGCATTGAAGTGGCATTGATCTTTACCGACCTGATACCGGTGGCTGGCAAAGGTGTGTCTGCGGGTTTTCGTCTGGGCAAAGCCGGCATCAGCGCACTGCGCGCCAACAGCAGAGTGTTGCCGCACCTGATCAAAAGACCCGGCCTGGGACGGGCGATCTACAGTGATTTCACCCTGTCTGCGGCGGGTATCTCCAATGTTCGCGCGGCCCCCATACGCCCGGTATTCAAGTCGTCGACGGCGACAGGCGCGATTACCCCGCGCCCAGGGCCAAGAGCACTGCCTGCGCCCGTCAGCCCAGTGCCGGCGCGACCTTTAGCCAGCACCGGCAACACTATCGCCAGCTCACGCACGCCCAACGACGCCGTCATTCCCGAGCGCGACTTGAGTGCGTACGCCAGGCCTGGCGATATGATCAACGGCCGGACGCTAAGGAGTGACGGTACCTATAACGTTGGCGACGAGTGGTTCATCCGATTTACCGACAGTACCCGCGTGAGCAGGGTTTATCAGATCGATTCAGCCTTTCACGCTCGCAGTGGCTGGGTCAATATCATCGACCCGAACGTCCCATCAACTGCGCCCAAAAGCAGTAGAATCGTCGCCTCTGTACAACATGCGGGCAACGGTGAATGGCGCCTGAATCAACTGCCCGGTGGAGCGCCCACGCCGGCACCGGGAGCTTCGACGAGAGGCGCCGAGGCCCCTGCCCGACCAGCGTTACCAGACGCCGAGTATTTCAGCCTCAACAGAGGGCGGCTGGTCGAAGCCGACTTCACCCCTAAAACCTTGCCAGTGGCCAGGTATTGGTTCAGGCGGGATTTGTACAACTTCTACAAGAACATGCTCACTCAAGGCCAGATGCCGCCGCGCCCGCCCCGGCTGGAGCTCGCACCCGGCACCTCGCCGGCCGACCTGTTGCGTAAGGCCTACGAAATCACTGATGTGGTGGTAGTGGGCGAGCGCCATAACGAAATCGCCAGTTTCCAGATGCTCAAAGAGAATATGCAGGCCCTCAAAGAGTCGGGGGTTACCACGTTTTATATTGAAGGTGTCGAAACCAATGCCGCGGGCCAGCTCATGGATGTGGGCATGGGTGGCCACCGTCCTCAAGGCGCGTCTCCCACGCTCTCAGAACTGGTTCAACTTGCCAATGACAATGGAATCACCGTCAAATCCCTCGAGCACCACTACTTGACCCGCCGATCGGATATGCCCGATTTCTACAAGTACGTTGGGGACAACGACAACGGCATTACTCGCCTGCAAGAATTCAATTACTTCGCGACCCGTATCTTGGAAACACGCAAGCCGGGCGAAAAAGTACTCGCCTTGGTCGGCCGGGCCCATATGAACACGGCCCGAAACGTTCCAGGTCTGGCGGAACTCACTGGAGGGGTGGGCATAGGCGTGTACCCGGACAAAACATTCAACAAGAGTGTTGCCATCAGCGGCCCGTCAATACCAAGGGACCCCGGGGCCAACGTCACGAATAGCCATACGGCAGGGGATTATCAGGTCTTCCATAAAGTCATTTGAGTAATCACCGTCGTGCGTTGTTTGCACGATGGTGAGCCCTTCACTGTCGCATGCGGCGCCACGGGAAAACCTCATCACCAAAATTGCGCCACCACCTACAGCAGCGCAACAATGTGAAGAAAACAAGATGCTGTTAGCAATAAATATTCGTAAAGCTTGTTTTACACAGAAAATCTATCAATTTTTCCCGACCACCTTGCCATCTCACTTGGCCACGGTTAGGGTTGGGCTTATGAAAACCTCTCACACCCTCATTCAGCTCCGCCAGCACCGCAGCCTGTGCCTTGTCAGCGCACGACTGCCAGGCTGAATCGATCTGCCTCGCCCTCAGTTTTATCCCCAATAACAGTTCCACGGCAGGCCGCCTTTTCTCGGCCCCTACAACCAAGGATTTCCCGATGAGCATGCTCAAAGACCCGTCTTCGAAGTACCGCGCGTTCCCCACCATCGACATTCCGGACCGTACCTGGCCGTCGAAGACCATCACCCAAGCGCCTATCTGGTGCAGCTCCGACCTGCGTGATGGCAACCAGTCGCTGATCGAGCCGATGGACGCGGTGAAAAAGCTGCGCTTCTGGAAGACCCTAGTGGCCGTTGGCGTGAAGGAAATCGAAGCCTCGTTCCCTGCCGCGTCGCAAACCGACTTCGACTTCGTGCGCACCCTGATCGAAGACAACCACATCCCCGAGGACACCACCATCCAGGTGCTGACCCAGGGCCGTGAAGACTTGATCGCACGCACCTTCGAATCCCTGCGCGGCGCCAAGAAAGCCATTGTGCACTTGTACAATGCCACCTCGCCGTCGTTCCGCCGCATCGTGTTCAACCAGGACAAGGACGGCATCAAGGCCATCGCGGTCAACGCCGCCAAGCTGTTCGTCAAATACGCCGCCCAGCAGCCGGAAACCCAGTGGACCTTCGAATATTCCCCAGAGACCTTCAGCGCCACTGAGCTGGAGTTCGCCAAGGAAGTCTGCGACGCGGTGATCGAGGTGTGGAACCCGACGCCTGAGCACAAGATGATCCTCAACCTGCCAGCCACCGTCGAGTGCGCCACGCCGAATATCTATGCCGACCAGATCGAGTGGTTCGGTCGCCATATCAACCGTCGCGACAGCGTGATTATCAGCCTGCACACCCACAACGACCGTGGCACTGGCGTGGCGGCCACCGAGCTGGGCCTGATGGCCGGCGCCGACCGTGTGGAAGGCTGCCTGTTCGGCAACGGCGAGCGCACCGGTAACGTCGACTTGGTCACCGTGGCACTGAATATGTACACCCAGGGCCTGGACCCGCAACTGGACTTCTCCGATATCGACGGCGTGCGCAAAGTGGTCGAGGAATGCAACCAGATCCAGGTGCACCCTCGTCACCCCTATGTGGGCGACCTGGTACACACCGCGTTCTCGGGTTCCCACCAGGACGCGATCCGCAAAGGCTTCTCCCAGCAGAAAGACGATGCGCTGTGGGAAGTGCCGTACTTGCCGATCGACCCGGCCGATATTGGCCGCAGCTACGAGGCGGTGATCCGCGTGAACAGCCAGTCGGGCAAAGGCGGTATCGCCTACCTGCTGGAGCAGGAATACGACATCAGCTTGCCGCGTCGCATGCAGATCGAGTTCAGCCAGGTGGTGCAGGCCGAAACCGACCGCGTGGGCCTGGAGATGACCGCGCCACAGATCTACGCCTTGCTGCAGCGTGAATACCTGCAAGCCAACACGCCGTACGCGTTGGTCAGCCACCGCCTGCAGGAAGAGAACGGCAACAGCTTTGTCGAGGTAGAAGTCTCGGGCAAAGGCCAGGGCGAAACCAACCTGCATTGGAAGGGCAAAGGCAACGGTGCGCTGGAAGCCTTGGTGGCCGGCCTGCCGATTGGCGTGGAGATCATGGACTACAACGAGCACGCGATTGGTGCAGGTACCAACGCCAAGGCGGCGGCTTACATTGAGCTGCGCGTGAACGGTGAGCGCCCGGTGCATGGTGTGGGGATCGATGAAAACATCACTACCGCCAGCTTCAAGGCGCTGTTCAGTGCGCTGAACCGTTCGTTGAGCCAGCAGGAAGCCAAAGCGGCGTAAGCATTGCCGTAATGCAAAAGGCCCCTGGGTGAGAATCCAGGGGCCTTTTTGTTCGGCGTCAGAGTTGTATTGTTTGTGGGGCCGTCATCGCGGGCAAGCCCGGCTCCCCCATTTGGATTGCATTTTTTCAGGTAACCCCAATCAACTGTGGGAGCGGGCTTGCCCGCGATGACGCCCTTGCCGGCGACAGATAGGCCTTAGACAAACTGAAAGCTATCGGCATCCAGATTCGCCGGGAACCGTGTACGGTAAGCCGCCAGCTCTGCCGCATCCAGGATCACCTGGAACACCCCATCCGCCTCCCCTGCACTCAGCAAAGTCTCACCCTGGAAATCCAACACCTGGCTATCGCCGGTGTAGGCAAACCCCTTGCCGTCGGTGCCCACCCGGTTCACCGCCGCCACGTAACACAGGTTCTCAATGGCCCGCGCCGGCAACAGCCGATTCCAATGCTGACGCCGAGCGCCCGGCCAGTTGGCGGTGTACAGCAGCAGGTCCGTATCCTGGGCGTCGCGGCTCCACACCGGGAAGCGCAGGTCATAGCAGATCAGCGGGCGAATGCGCCATCCCTTTAACTCGAACTGCACCTGACGTTCACCTGGGGTGTAATGGTCATGTTCACCGGCCATGCGGAACAGGTGGCGCTTGTCGTAATGCAACACCTCGCCATCCGGCCGCGCCCACAGCAGACGGTTGCGGTGGCTGCCATCGGCGGCCTGGATGATCACACTGCCGGTAATCACGGCCTGATACTTTGCCGCCTGGGCCTGGAGCCAATGATGGGTGGGGCCGTTTTCCGGCTCGGCAAGGGTTTCTGATTCCATGGAAAAACCGGTGGTGAACATCTCTGGCAGCACGATCAAGTCGGCGCCTTTGGCCTGCTCCAGCAGCAACTCGAAGTGTTCGAAATTGGCATGCCGGTCATGCCAGGCCAGGCTCGTCTGCACCAGGGCAATGTTCAGATTGGGCAGTACACTCAGATCACGCATAGTTTTTCCGCCGCTTGTCGCAACGTCTCCTCGCGTTTGGCAAAGCACAGGCGCACCAGGCGCTGGCCTTGGGGTGGGTGCTGGTAGAACACCGAAACCGGAATGGTCGCCACGCCATGTTCACGGGTCATCCACAGGGACATGGCGATGTCATCCAGGTCTGGGCGTATCTGCGAGTAATCCACCAGTTGGAAGTAAGTGCCGGTCACCCGGGTAAAGCTCAAGCGCGATGGCGCCAGCAGGTCGCAGAACAGGTCCCGCTTGGCCTGATAGAAGGCCGGCAGTTCTTCGACATGTTCCGGGTGTTCGGCCATGAAGTCCGCCAAAGCGTACTGCAAAGGGGTGACGCCGCAGAAGTTGACATATTGATGCACCTTGCGCAGTTCGGCGCTGAGGGCCGGTGGCGCGACCACGTAGCCGGTCTTCCAGCCTGTGACGTGATAGGTCTTGCCGAATGAGCTGACCACGAATGCGCGCTGATACAGTTCCTGATGGGCCAATACGCTGACGTGGGGCACACCGTCGAATACCAGGTGCTCGTAGACCTCATCGCTGATCAGGTAGATATCGCGGTCGCGGATCAGTTCGGCCAACTGGTCCAGCTCGGCACGGCTGATCAATGCACCGGTGGGGTTGTGCGGGCTATTGAGGATGATCATGCGCGTACGCGGTGAAAGCGCAGCCTTGAGTTTCTCGAAGTCCAGGGCGAAGCCTTGCAGGCTCAGTTGCACATGCACGCAGCGGCCACCGGCCAGTTCAACCGAAGGCTCGTAGCTGTCATAGCTGGGGTCGAACACGATGACTTCATCGCCGCTGCGAATCACCGCCTGAATGGCGCAAAAAATCGCCTCGGTAGCGCCTGGCGTGATGGTCACTTCAGTGTCGGCATTCACCGTGACGCCATAGCTTCGGGCGATCTTGGCCGCCACTTGCTGACGCAGCACCGGCAGGCCTGTCATGGGGGCGTACTGGTTATGACCGAGGGCGATATGCTTACCCACTGCATCGAGCAAACCCTGCGGACCATTGAAATCGGGAAAACCCTGGGACAGATTGAGCGCGCCGGTTTCGGCGGCGAGTTGCGACATGGTGGTGAAAATGGTCGTGCCGACGTTTGGCAGCTTACTGGTGATCATGGGAGCCCCCTTCGGGTGAGCTGCAAGTTTTAAGCTGCAAGCTGCGAGCAGGTCAAGGGGCAAACCGCCAGGCACAAAAAAGGGCTCCAAAGGAGCCCTCTCTTGCAGCTTGTAGCTTACAACTCGAAGCTGCCGTTATTTTTTATCACGGCGCTTCTTGTCGGCCTTCTTGTGGTGAGTCATCAAACGACGCTTCTTGTTCACCTGACGGTCAGTCAGTGTGTTCTTGTTGCCTTCGTATGGGTTCTCGCCACCCTTGAACTCGATACGGATCGGCGTACCGACCAGTTTCAAGACACGGCGGTAGGTGTTTTCCAGGTAACGCACATAGGACTTGGGCACCTTCTCGATCTGGTTACCGTGGATCACGATAATCGGCGGGTTGGCACCACCCAAGTGGGCGTAACGCAGTTTGATCCGGCGGTTGTTGACCATCGGCGGCGCGTGCTCGCCGACCGCATCTTCCAGGATCTGGGTCAGGCGGTTGGTCGGCCAGCGGGTAACCGCGGACTTGAACGAGTTCTGTACGGACGCGTAGAGGTTGCCCACGCCAGTGCCGTGCAATGCCGAGATAAAGTGGATATCGGCGAACTCGACGAAGAACAGCCGACGTTGCAGCTCGATCTTGACGAAATCGCGCTCGCTCGGCGTCATGCCGTCCCATTTGTTGATCGCGATGACCAGGGCACGACCGGCTTCCAGGGCAAAGCCCAGCAAGTTGAGGTCGTGGTCCACCACGCCTTCGCGGGCGTCCATCACGAAGATCACCACGTTGGCGTCTTTGATCGCCTGCAGGGTTTTGACCACGGAGAACTTTTCAACTTCTTCGTGGATCTTGCCGCGCTTGCGCACACCGGCGGTGTCGATCAGCGTGTACTTTTCCTCGTTGCGTTCGAACGGGATGTAGATGCTGTCGCGGGTGGTACCGGGTTGGTCGTAGACGATAACGCGGTCTTCACCGAGCATACGGTTGACCAGGGTCGACTTGCCGACGTTCGGGCGGCCGATGATAGCGATCTTGATACCGTCTTTTTCGCTCGGGCCAGGAATGCGCTTGGCTTCCTCGCCTTCAGCGACGATCTCTTCCTCGCCCTCTTCTTCCTCGACATCATCCTTTGGGAAGTCGCGCAGGGCGATTTCCAGCATCTGGGTGATGCCGCGGCCGTGGGCACCGGCGACCGGGATCGCATCGCCCAGGCCCATCGGGCTGAATTCGGCACGGGCGGCCTCAGGATCGATGTTGTCGATCTTGTTGGCGACCAGATAGGAACGCTTGTTGCGCTTGCGCAAGTGCTCGCCAATCATCTGGTCGGCAGCGGTGTAGCCCGCGCGGGCGTCCACCAGGAACAGCACGACATCGGCTTCTTCAATGGCCAGCAGCGACTGCTCGGCCATCTTTTCGTCCATGCCATGCTCGTCACCGGAGATACCACCGGTGTCGACAATAATGTAGGAGCGCCCTTGCCACTTTGCCTCACCGTATTGGCGATCACGGGTCAGACCGGACAAGTCGCCGACAATGGCGTCGCGAGTCCTGGTCAGGCGGTTGAACAAGGTGGACTTGCCGACGTTAGGTCGGCCCACCAGGGCGATTACGGGAACCATGCGGCTCTCCACTTCGTTATTTCAGAAAATACAAAAGCCGCTGCAGGGCAGCGGCTGGTGCTCGGGGCAGCATCGTCAGATGCCGCATGCCCCGCCGAAGCAGGGCCGCCTGGGGGTTACCCCAAGCATAGTCAAACCTTTACTTGATGGTCAGGGCTTCCAGCTTGCCGCCGTTGCCATACACATAAAGCATGTTACCCACCACCAGCGGACGCGCACGCAGGCCGTCGCTGTCGATACGCTGGCGACCGACAAAACGACCGTCCACCTGGCTCAGCAGGTGCAGGTAGCCTTCAAAGTCACCGACCGCGACGTAGCTGGAGAAGACTTCCGGTGCCGACAGTTGACGGCGAGCCAGGGAGTCATTGCTCCACAGTGCAGTGGTGGAACGCTCATCGACACTTTCAACGGTGCCGGATGCCAGGCTCACATAGACGCTGCCAAACCCTTGGGCGACACCCGCATAGCTGGAGGCATCACGCTGCCAGTTGATGCGACCGCTTTGCAGGTCCAGCGCGGCAACACGACCCTGGTAGGTGGCGACGTAAAGGGTTTCACCCGACAGCAACAAGCCGCCGTCGATGTCTACCACGCGATCCAGTTCGGAGCGACCTTGCGGGATGGCCACACGAGTTTCCCAGGCCGGCACGCCGTTCTGGGTATTCAGGGCAACCACTTTACCGGTCGACAGGCCAGCAACGGCCAGGTTGTTGGTCACAATCGGACCACTGGTACCGCGCAGGGTCAACACTGCAGGGGTGCTGTCGTACAACCAGCGTTGGTCCCCGGTGGAGGCATCCAGGCCGATCACGCGGTCGTCCTGGGTTTGCACCACGACGATATCGCCGTTGGTCGCCGGCGCCGAGAGCACTTCACTGGTCACGCGAGCGCGCCATTTCTCTTCACCGGTGCTGGAGTCCAGCGCGACCACGTCACCCTTGAGGGTGCCGATCAGCACCATGCCGTAGCCGACGCCCACACCGCCGGAAACCGGCAGCTCGAGGTCTTTCTTCCACTTGACGTCGCCGTTCATGCGATCCATGGCAACCACGACGCCAGTGGAATCAGTAGCCACGATGTTGTCGCCGTCAATCGCCGGCTGCAACAGGTTGTAGAGGTCGCCCTGCCCATCACCAATGGATTGGCTCCATTGTTTTTGCAGGACCACTTCTTCCTTGAAGCTGGTCAGCTCGGCAGGAGGCAGTTCTTTTTTGCTGTTGCTGCTGCAACCCGCGGCCAAAACGGCCAGAGCCAGCAATGCTGCATGTTTCCAACGGATCACGTCACGCATCCCCTTTGGCCAAGTCGTCGAGCTTGATTTGTAAGCCACCGACCGCCGCTTCATCAGACAGCGCCGCCTTGGCTTTTTGGTACGCAGCATGGGCTTCGTCGGTACGACCCAATTGGACCAACAGGTCGCCCTTGAGCTCTTCGCGAGTGGCCACGAATGCCTTGTCAGCATCGCCGTCGAGCAGTTTGAGTGCTTCGTCAGCCTTGTTCTGCGCCGCCAATACCTGTGCCAGGCGCTGACGTGCGATTTCACCCAGGGTCGGGTTGGTCGGCTTGTCGGCAATGGCCTTCAGCTCGGTGGCGGCGTCATCCAGCTTGCCGGTATCGACCGCGACTTTCGCGACGAACAGGCTGCCGTACTGGGCGTAGGTACTCCCGCCGAATTCGTTCTTCAGCTTGCCGGCCAGGTCTGCAACCTGCGCAGGGTCAGGCTTGCCGTCCGGCGTCAGGGTAGTTTCCAGCAATTGCTGATAAACGATCGAGGCGCCCTGGGATTGGTTGGCCTGATACTTGGTCCAGGCTTGCCAGCCGAACACCACCACTAAAGCCAGCAGGCCGCCAGTGACCAGGGGCTTGCCGTTACGCTGCCACCAGTCCTTGAACTCGGCCAGTTGCTCATCATCAGTACTCGACACCCCAATACTCCTTAATCGCTAAATTCGGCTGTTCGACAGCTTCAACCCTGCACGACGCAGGTGGCCAAGTGCGCAGCGAGCGCATCAAAGGCAATGTTCTGTTGTTCACCCTGGCCACGCAGGGGTTTGAAACCTACCACTTGCTGGGCCAGCTCGTCATCGCCGAGGATCAGTGCGTAAAGCGCACCGCTCTTGTCGGCCTTCTTGAACTGGCTCTTGAAGCTACCAGCGCCAGCATTGATCTGCAGGCGCAGGTTGGGCAGTTGGTCACGTACTTTTTCGCTCAAGGCCAGGGCCGCCAGTTCGGCAGCCTCGCCGAAGGCGCACAGGTACACGTCCACCTGACGGGAAATTTCTTCCGGGACCTGCTCCAGGGTTTCCAGCAGCAGGATCAGCCGCTCGATGCCCATGGCAAAGCCTACGCCCGTGGTCGGCTTGCCGCCCATTTGCTCGACCAGGCCGTCGTAGCGACCACCGGCACACACGGTGCCCTGGGCGCCGAGCTTGTCGGTGACCCACTCGAACACGGTCTTGCTGTAGTAGTCGAGGCCACGCACCAGCTTGGGGTTGATCACGTAGGGAATACCGGCTGCATCCAGACGCGCCTTGAGGCCCTCGAAATGCACCCGGGACTCGTCATCCAGGTAATCAGCCATTTTCGGCGCATCGACCAGCACGGCCTGGGTGTCGGCGTTCTTGGTATCCAGGACGCGCAACGGGTTGGTCTTCAGACGGCGTTGGCTGTCTTCGTCCAGCTTGTCCAGGTGGGCCGACAGGTACTCGACCAGGGCTTCGCGATAGCGACCCCGGGACTCGCTGGTGCCCAGGCTGTTGAGTTCAAGCTTGACCGCATCGCGGATGCCCAGTTGGCCCCACAGACGCCAAGTCAGCACGATCAGCTCGGCGTCGATGTCCGGGCCGTCCAGGTTGAACACTTCGCAACCGATCTGGTGGAACTGGCGGTAACGGCCTTTCTGCGGGCGCTCGTGGCGGAACATCGGGCCGATGTACCACAGCTTCTGGGTCTGGCCACCACCGGTGATGCCATGTTCCAGTACGGCGCGAACGCACGCGGCAGTGCCTTCCGGGCGCAGGGTCAGGGAGTCGCCGTTACGGTCTTCAAAGGTGTACATCTCTTTTTCGACGATGTCGGTCACTTCACCGATGGAGCGCTTGAACAGCTCGGTGAACTCGACGATCGGCATGCGGATCTGCTTGTAACCGTAGTTATCCAGCAGGCGCGCGACAGTGCTTTCGAAGTAGCGCCACAGTGGCGTCTGCTCCGGCAGGATGTCGTTCATGCCACGAATGGCTTGCAGAGACTTGCTCACATCAGATCCTTAAATTCGTTCAATCAGCCGCGAGCGATCAGCGCTGCGTCAGCGGCGACCTTCTCGGCCGCTTTCTCGCGGATCAGCTTTTCCAGCTCATCCACCAGATTGTCATTCGTTAGCTTCTGCGACGGTTTGCCGTCGATGTAAATCAGGTTCGGTGTGCCACCCGTCAGGCCCACGTGGGCCTCTTTGGCCTCACCCGGCCCGTTGACCACACAACCGATCACTGCGACATCCAGCGGCACCAGCAGGTCTTCCAGGCGCAACTCCAGGTCGTTCATGGTTTTCACCACGTCGAAGTTCTGCCGCGAGCAGCTCGGGCAGGCGATGAAGTTGATACCACGGGAACGCAAACGCAGGGACTTGAGAATGTCGTAGCCGACCTTCACTTCCTCTACGGGGTCTGCCGCCAGGGAGATGCGGATAGTATCGCCAATCCCTTCGGCGAGCAGCATACCGAGACCCACCGCAGATTTCACTGTGCCTGAGCGCAAACCGCCCGCTTCAGTGATACCCAGGTGCAGCGGTTGCACGATTTCCTTGGCCAGCAGGCGATAGGCTTCCACGGCCATGAACACGTCCGAGGCCTTTACGCTGACCTTGAAGTCCTGGAAATTCAGGCGTTCAAGGTGTTCAACGTGGCGCAGTGCCGACTCAACCAGCGCTGCCGGAGTGGGCTCGCCGTATTTCTTTTGCAGGTCTTTTTCCAGGGAGCCGGCGTTGACGCCGATACGGATCGGAATACCGCGATCACGGGCAGCGTCCACCACGGCACGCACGCGGTCTTCACGCCCGATATTGCCGGGGTTGATACGCAGGCAGTCCACACCCAGTTCGGCCACGCGCAATGCGATCTTGTAGTCGAAGTGAATATCGGCAACCAGTGGGACCTTGACCAACTGCTTGATACGACCAAAGGCCTCGGCTGCGTCCATGTCCGGAACGGACACCCGCACGATATCCACGCCAGCCGCTTCCAGACGATTGATCTGGGCAACAGTGGCGGCCACGTCGTTAGTGTCGCTGTTGGTCATGCTCTGCACTGCAATGGGGGCGTCGCCACCCACCGGCACCGAGCCGACCCAGATCTTGCGCGATACGCGACGTTTGATTGGAGATTCGCCGTGCATGACTATTGTCCCAACTTGAGGCGAGCAGTCTCGCCACTGGTGAACGGCGCCACGTCTACAGGCTGGCCGTTGTAGGCCACTTGCGCGCCACGGGCAAAGCCCAGACGCAGCGTCAAAGGAGGCTTGCCGCTCTGGTCAAGCGTATCTCCCTTACGCTTCAAACCGCTGAACAGCACTTTGCCGTTGCCATCGGTGACCTGCGTCCAGCAGTCAGCGATGAAGGTAATTTGTACGCGCCCATCACCGGCGATCAATGCCGGGGTGGTGGGAGGCGACAGCGCCGGCGCTGCGGGTGCGGCTGGCGCAGGGGTCGCAGGTGCGGGCGTTGGAACCGCCGGAGCCTGGGCCACAGGTGCTGCCGGAGCGGTCGGAACAGCCGGAGCCGGTACCGCAGCAGGGGCCGTGCCAGCGTCTGGCGCGGGTTGTTCGGCAGTGGCCGGCGCTTGCGGCGCAGCTTGCCCCTCTACCACGGCCTGGTCTTCCGGCTCGTCCAGGGGGTGAATCTGGGTGGTGCCGTCGGCGCTTTCGACTTCGACATGTTCCATGGCGTTGCTGGTCAGGTCTTTGTTGCGCTGGGAGGTCTGGTCTTGCCACCAGACAAAACCGCCGCCGACCACGGCAATCAGCAACAACAGGCTGACAATCCGCAAAATGGTGTGGGAAACGCGCGTGGGCTCTTCGATGCGCCCCAACCCATGGACATTACTGCCCTGGGCGTCGGTGCCGGTGAACTGGTCGAACGCCTGGACCAGCACGGCTTGGTCGATACCCAGCAATTTTGCATAAGCGCGGATATAGCCGCGGGCAAAAGTGTGCCCAGGCAGCTTGTCGAACGCGCCGGCTTCCAGATTGGCCAACGAGGTACTGGTCAAATTGAGCTTGAGGGCCACTTCAGCCAGCGACCAACCATTGCTTTCGCGGGCCTGGCGCAAGGTTTCGCCTGGGTTGACGCGATTAGCTGCTACATCTTCCGGGTGCGCGGCTTTCATCATTGCTCCGACAGGTATTGCTGATATTCCGGCGTACCGGGATAGAGTCGTTCGAGTTGCTGGCCAAAACGTGCGGCCGTGTCGTGTTCTTCATGAACCGTCGCCAGGCGCACACCGAGCAATAGACTACGTGCATTTTGCCCGCTGAGCAGGCTAAAACGCTCGTAATAGTCACGTGCCGGCACATAATGCCTGTCTTCGTAAGACAACTCAGCCATTTCGAGCAATGCCCGTGGCTGTCGACTGTTCAGGTGCAGGGCTTTTTCCAACTGCTGGCGAGCGCTGTCGCGCTGACCGAGGCGCATCGAGGTCACACCGAGGTTCTCGAACACCCGCGAACGTTGCGGGTAGAGGGTATCGGTGGCAGCTTGCTGGAAATAACGTGACGCCAGGTCGTACCGCTGCTGTTCGAACAGGAAACTGCCGTAGTTGTTCAGCAGCCGCGGATCGGCAGGGCGGGAGGCCAGGGCCTTGTGGAAATAGCGGTCGGCCAGCTCGGGCTCGGCCTGAGCCTGAAACACCAAGGCCAGCGCGGCGTTGGCATCGGCATCATCGGCGTCCAGCTCAAGGGCCTTTTTCAACGGCACCTTGGCCTGCTCGCTCATGCCTTGGCGCAGATACCCCAAACCCAGTTGCACATAGGCAACTCGCGCCTCATCACGGCCTTTATCAGTGCGCAACGGGCTGTCATGGCCCGATGAAACGCAACCGGCCACGAGGCCGGTAAACAGTAAAAGCAGCGCAAGGCGCAAGGGCATAGAGATCCTCTCTCAGATTCGATTCACAGCGATTTGCGGCAAATCTTCAGCGGCGTTAAGTTCGCGCACGGCGATATAACGTTCACTGCGGCGGGTGCGGTCCATCACCTGCCCTACCAATTGGCCACACGCGGCATCGATGTCTTCACCACGAGTGGTTCGCACAGTGACGTTATAGCCGGCCTGGTGCAGTTGATCCTGGAAACGACGGATGGCGTTGTTGCTCGGCCGCTCGTAGCCAGAATGAGGAAACGGGTTGAACGGGATCAAGTTGATCTTGCACGGGGTGTCCTTGAGCAATTCGATCATCTCGACCGCGTGCTCCAACTTGTCGTTGACGTCCTTGAGCATGGTGTACTCAATGGTCAGCACACGCTTCTCACCCAGGGTCGCCATATAACGCTGGCACGACTCGAGCAGCATCTTAAGCGGATATTTCTTGTTGATCGGCACCAATTGGTTACGCAATGCGTCATTAGGTGCGTGCAGCGACAACGCGAGGGAGACGTCGATGTGCTTGGCCAGCTCATCGATCATCGGTACCACGCCGGAGGTCGACAGGGTCACACGGCGCTTGGAGATGCCGTAGCCCAGGTCGTCCATCATCAGGTGCATGGCCGCAATCACGTTGTCGAAGTTCAGCAGCGGCTCACCCATGCCCATCATCACCACGTTGGTGATGGCACGGTCGACGGTCGCCGGGACGCTGCCAAAGGATTTATTGGCAATCCACACCTGGCCGATGACTTCGGCGGCGGTGAGGTTGCTATTGAAGCCTTGCTTGCCGGTGGAGCAGAAACTGCAGTCCAGGGCACAGCCTGCCTGGGACGAAACGCACAAAGTGCCACGTTTGCCCTGGGGAATGTACACGGTCTCGACACAGCTACCGGACGCCACGCGCACGACCCACTTACGGGTACCGTCGCTGGAAATGTCCTCGCTGACCACTTCGGGACCACGCACCTCGGCAATGGCCTTGAGCTTGTCGCGCAGGGCCTTGCTGACGTTCGTCATGGCGTCGAAATCGTCGACGCCAAAGTGGTGAATCCACTTCATTACCTGACCGGCACGGAAACGCTTCTCCCCGATTGAGTCGAAGAATTTCTCCATTTCCGGCTGAGTCAGACCCAGCAGGTTGGTTTTAACAGTCGATGTAGTCATGGATTCACCCTCACTCTTTAAGCCGATGCTTAGCGAGCGGTTACTTCAGTAGCAGCGAAAAAGTACGAGATTTCGCGAGCAGCAGCAGCTTCGGAGTCCGAGCCGTGAACAGCGTTGGCGTCGATGGATTCAGCGAAGTCAGCACGGATGGTGCCAGCAGCCGCTTCTTTAGGGTTGGTAGCGCCCATCAGCTCACGGTTCAGAGCGATAGCGTTTTCGCCTTCCAGAACCTGAACAACAACAGGACCGGAGATCATGAAGGCAACCAGGTCGCCGAAGAAGCCACGAGCGCTGTGCTCAGCGTAGAAGCCTTCAGCTTCAGCCTTGGACAGTTGCTTGAGTTTCGAAGCTACAACCTTCAGGCCGGCTTTTTCGAAACGAGTGGTGATCTCGCCGATGACGTTTTTTGCAACAGCGTCAGGCTTGATGATGGAGAAAGTACGTTGAACAGCCATGATGTAACTCCAGAAACGGTAATTTACGAAAAATTAAACCCGCGAATTATACGCGGGTTATTGGGTATTGCCTAACTGCGTAAAGGAGGCGTCAGTCCTGTTCTTCTTTCCAGGCAGTCTGAATAGCTTCCAGAACCTTTTCGCCGACGCGATCACGCTCATCTTCGAACCCGGGCAATGCCATGACCATGTCACGCAAAGCTACAAAGTTCAGGGAGTAAGGATCCAGATCCGGGTTGCCATCGGCCAACAGGATAGCGATCTCTTGCACATCAACCCATTTAAGACTCATGACACTTCCTTGAATCAATGCGGCGCTTCAGCCGCATGGTTAAGCGAATATTTCGGAATTTCGACGGTGAGGTCTTCAGTCCCCACTTTCGCCTGGCAACTCAGGCGCGACGTCGGTTCCAGCCCCCACGCCCTATCAAGATAGTCTTCTTCCAGGTCATCAGCCTCATTGAGGCTGTCGAAACCTTTACGAATGATGCAGTGACAGGTGGTGCAGGCATTGACGCCGCCACAGGCACTTTCGATCTCGATATGATTGTCATGGGCGACGTCGAGCAGGGACTTGCCGGTCTCAGCCTCCACGACCATGCCCTCAGGGCAATGTTCGGCGTGCGGTAGAAAAGTGACCTGCGGCATCAGTTATTCCTCAATTTCATTCAGGTTGCGGCCCGCCAGCGCGGCTTTAACCGTCTGATCCATGCGGCGGGCAGCAAAGGCATCAGTCACTTGCGACAGGCGCTTGGTCTGTTGCTCGATGGCGTAGCCATCGTTGCCTTTCATCAGTTCGGCCAGTTCCTGCATTTGCAGGTCGATGACCATGCGTTCTTCGGCATCCAGCAGGCGCTCGCCGTCGGCTTCAAGGGCACCCTGCACCGCTTCAAGCAGGCGCTGAGCATCCACTTGCTGCTCGCGCAATACGCGGGCGACCTTGTCGTCACCGGCATACTGGAACGAATCCTTGAGCATCTTGGCGATTTCGCCATCGGTGAGGCCGTAGGACGGCTTGACCTGGATGCTGGCTTCAACGCCCGAACCCAGTTCGCGGGCGGCCACGTTGAGCAAGCCATCGGCATCGACCTGAAAGGTCACGCGAATCTTCGCCGCGCCCGCCACCATGGCCGGGATGCCACGCAATTCAAAGCGCGCCAGGGAGCGGCAGTCGCTGATCAGCTCGCGCTCACCTTGCAGCACATGAATCATCATGGCCGTCTGGCCGTCTTTGTAGGTAGTGAAATCCTGGGCGCGAGCAACGGGGATGGTGGTATTACGCGGAATCACCTTCTCCATCAGGCCGCCCATGGTTTCAAGGCCCAGGGACAACGGGATCACGTCGAGCAACAGCAGTTCGCCGCCGTCTCGCTTGTTACCAGCCAGGGTATCGGCCTGGATGGCAGCGCCGATGGCGACGACTTGATCCGGGTCGATTTCGGTCAATGGTTGGCGCCCAAAGGCTTCGGCTACCGCTTCACGCACGCGCGGCACGCGGGTGGAACCACCTACCATGACCACTGCGCCAACGTCTTCCAACTCGATACCGGAATCACGCACAGCACGACGGCAGGCTTTGAGGCTGCGGGCGACCATCGGCTCGATCAGCGCATCAAAGGCTTCGCGAGTCAGTGGCGCCGACCAGTTACCGTAGCAAACATCAACAGAAGCAGCGTCAGTCAGCGCCTCTTTGGCCGCACAGGCAGTTTGCAGCAGGTTGCGCTGCGCGCCTGGGTCCAGGTCGGCCGACAAGCCGGCACTGCTAATGATCCAGCCAGCAATGGCGTGATCGAAATCATCGCCACCCAAAGCGCTGTCGCCGCCGGTCGCGAGCACTTCAAACACACCGCCGGTCAGGCGCAAGATCGAAATATCGAAGGTGCCGCCGCCCAGATCATAAATAGCGACCAGGCCTTCAGCGTGCTGATCGAGGCCGTAGGCCACAGCCGCCGCGGTCGGCTCGTTGAGCAAGCGCAGCACGTTCAGGCCGGCAAGTTTCGCCGCGTCCTTGGTGGCTTGACGCTGGGCGTCATCGAAATACGCCGGAACGGTGATAACCGCCCCTACCAGCTCACCACCCAAGGTGTTTTCCGCACGCTGGCGCAGCACCTTGAGGATATCGGCCGACACTTCCACCGGGCTCTTGGGCCCTTGGACAGTGTCGATGAACGGCATATGGGACTCGCCGCCGACAAAGCGGTACGGCAGTTGGTCACCCAATTGCTTGACGTCGGACAACCCACGACCCATCAAGCGCTTGACCGACAACACCGTGTTCAGGGGGTCTGCGGACGCGGCGAGCTTGGCCGATTCGCCCACTTCAGTGCGGTCGGCGTGATAACGCACGGCGGACGGCAGGATCACCTGCCCATCAGCGTCAGGCAGTGGCTCGGACAGGCCGCTGCGCAAGGCAGCAACCAGGGAATTGGTGGTGCCCAGGTCAATCCCGACCGCCAGGCGACGCTGGTGCGGTTGAGGGCTTTGGCCGGGTTCGGCGATTTGCAGTAGAGCCATGGTAATCAGGTCTTATCTGTCTATCAGGCGTGCATCACGGGCAGCACTGGGTTAATCGTCGAGGCGCTCTTCTAGCTGGCGCACTTCGTAGGTGAGCTTGTCGAGAAACTGCATGCGCCGCATCAGGCGTTCGGCCTGTTCGCGTTGCGCCGCATCATCCCAACAGGCTGCGAAGCTTTCGTTGAGCTCATCCTGGGCGGTTTTCAGACGACGCTTGAAGACCGCAACACCGGCTATATCGGCTTCGTCCTGCAAGTCTTCGAGCTCTTCGCGCCACTGCATCTGCTGCATGAGGAAGTCCGGATCGTGAACCGTAACCTCCAACGGCAACTCGCCACCGTTCAGCGCGAGCAGGTAACGCGCGCGTTTCGCGGGGCTTTTGAGCGTCTGATAGGCTTCGTTGAGGCTGGCCGATTGCTCAAGGGCCAAGCGCTGCTCACGCTCGGAAGCGTCAGCGAAGCGGTCCGGATGCACCCCACGCGCCAATTCACGGTAGCGCGTGGCGAGCTGCTCAAGGTCCAGCCGAAAGCTCGGCTGCAGCTCGAATAAAGCGAAATGACAAGGAGTACCCACGAGTAGCCTCAGATGTTGAAGCTTTCGCCGCAGCCACATTCACCGCGCACGTTAGGGTTGTTGAACTTGAAGCCTTCGTTCAACCCTTCCTTGACGAAATCGAGTTCGGTGCCGTCCAGGTAGGTCAGGCTCTTGGGGTCGATGATCACTTTCTCGCCGTGACTTTCGAACACCTGATCCTCTTCAACCACCTCGTCGACAAACTCCAGCACGTAGGCAAGGCCGGAACAGCCCGTGGTGCGTACACCCAGACGAATCCCCTCACCTTTACCGCGCCCATTCAGGGAGCGGCGAATGTGCTGCGCAGCCGCTTCTGTCATGCTGATAGCCATCGTTGACTCCTTACTCGTCGCCAAATGCTTAGATCAAGCCTTTCTTCTGCTTGTAGTCGCGAACGGCTGCCTTGATGGCATCTTCAGCGAGTACGGAGCAGTGGATTTTCACTGGCGGCAACGCCAGTTCTTCGGCCAGCTGGGTGTTGCTGATGGTGACAGCCTCATCCAGGGTCTTGCCTTTCATCCATTCGGTCGCCAGGGAGCTGGAGGCGATAGCCGAACCGCAGCCGTAAGTCTTGAATTTGGCGTCTTCGATAACGCCAGCATCATTGACCTTGATCTGCAGGCGCATTACATCGCCGCACGCCGGGGCGCCGACCATGCCGGTGCCGACATCTGGATCTTCCGCGTTCATCTTGCCGACGTTGCGCGGGTTTTCGTAGTGGTCGATGACCTTTTCGCTGTAAGCCATGGTACTGAATCCTCACTCATCAGGGCCGCTCTGGAACCCTGTAGAAACGCCTGCGTTTTCCGCCACGTTCCTACAGAGCTTGGGTGGCGGCTTCTATAGTTAGTGTGCCGCCCACTCGATCTTGGAAATATCGACACCGTCTTTGTACATGTCCCACAGTGGCGACAGAACGCGCAGCTTGTTGACGGCTTCGCAGACCTTCTGCGCGGCGTAGTCGACTTGCTCTTCAGTGGTGAAGCGGCCGAACGTAAAGCGGATAGAGCTGTGGGCCAGTTCGTCGTTGCGGCCCAGGGCTCGCAGCACGTACGAAGGCTCAAGGGACGCCGAGGTGCAGGCCGAACCTGACGAAACCGCCAGGTCCTTGAGCGCCATGATCAGCGACTCGCCTTCAACGTAGTTGAAGCTCAAATTCAGGTTGTGCGGTACACGAGCGGTCATGCTGCCGTTGATGTACAGCTCTTCAAGGTTTTCGACCTGCTTGTAGAAGCGATCGCTCAGGGCCTTGATGCGCACGTTTTCGGCAGCCATGTCTTCCTTGGCTACACGGAAAGCTTCGCCCATGCCGACGATCTGGTGGGTCGCCAGGGTGCCCGAACGCATGCCGCGCTCGTGACCGCCGCCGTGCATGGTGGCTTCGATGCGCACGCGAGGCTTGCGGCTCACGTACAGCGCGCCGATGCCTTTAGGGCCGTAAGTCTTGTGGGCAGAGAACGACATCAGGTCGACTTTCAGCTTGGACAGGTCGATATCGACCTTGCCGGTGGACTGAGCAGCGTCGACGTGCAGCAACACACCCTTGGAGCGGGTCAGCTCGCCGATGGCGGCGATGTCGTTGATCGTGCCAATTTCGTTGTTCACGTGGATCACCGAAACCAGGATGGTGTCTTCACGCATCGCAGCTTCGATCATGGCAGGGGTGACGATACCGTCGGTGGTTGGCTCAAGGTAGGTGACCTCGAAACCTTCACGCTCCAGTTGGCGCATGGTGTCCAGGACAGCCTTGTGCTCAATCTTGGTGGTGATCAGGTGTTTGCCTTTGGTCGCGTAGAAATGCGCCGCGCCCTTGATAGCCAGGTTGTCGGACTCGGTGGCACCGGAGGTCCAGACGATTTCGCGCGGGTCGGCATTGACCAGGTCAGCGACCTGGCGACGAGCGTTCTCGACCGCTTCCTCGGCTTTCCAGCCGAATACGTGGGAACGGGAGGCCGGGTTGCCGAAGTTTCCGTCGACCAGCAGGCATTCGCTCATTTTTTGCGCGACACGCGGATCAACCGGGGTGGTCGCTGAGTAATCAAGGTAAATCGGCAATTTCATGGACTTTCTCCTAAATCAGGCTGGCTGGCGTGCCGTTAGCTCTTCGGCTGTCACTCGACGGCGGACGCTTCGATCTTGTCCAGACGCGGCGCCTTGGTGTTGCAACGGCGCTGGTCCTGACGCTGGGCTACTTCTTGCACCTCACGGCGAGTCACAAGATCAGCCAAGCTGATACCACTCAAAAACTCATGGATCTGCAGGCTCAAGTCACACCACAAGTGGTGCGTCAGGCAGGTGTCGCCGGCATGGCAGTCACCCAAACCCTGGCATTTGGTGGCATCGACGGATTCGTTGACCGCGTCGATCACCTGGGCCACCTGAATGCCCTGCATGTCGCGGGACAACTGATAGCCGCCACCCGGACCGCGAACGCTGGAAACCAGATTGCTACGGCGCAATTTGGCGAACAACTGCTCGAGATAGGACAGGGAAATGCCTTGGCGCTCGGAGATATCGGCCAGGGACACCGGCCCAGTTTGCGCGTGCAAGGCCAAGTCGAGCATGGCGGTCACCGCGTATCGGCCTTTTGTAGTCAGTCTCATGGACAAGTACCAAGGTGTTTCAGAATGGGAGCAAGTATGCGATTCCCGAGTATTTAAGTCAACTATAAGACCTAGTACTTTAGTCAGGATTACCCGTAAAAGGGCGCGCGAATCATAGCAGGATGGGGTGGGATCGAACAGCGTAACCAAGCCTGCTGCAAGGCCACCGGGCCAATGGAGATCAAATGTGGGAGCTGGCTTGCCTGCGATTGCGGTGGACCAGCAATCTATAAGCAAGCTGATAGACAGCTATCGCAGGCAAGCCAGCTCCCACAAGAGACCGCGTTCAGCCTGCCTTGGTGGTAGCGGCTTCGTCCTTGATTTCAGCAAAATCTTCTTCACGCAGTTCAGGCAAGTCTTTGGCACAGTACGGGCTGCCCAACTCCTTCAGCGCCCCGCACATACCCTCCAGCTTGCCGTCCACTGCTTGCAGATGATCAAGCAATTGACCAATCGCACGAGCCACCGGGTCGGGCATATCTTCACTGACGCCATAGGCATCGAAACCAATCTTCTCGGCCATCGCCTTGCGCTTGGCCTCTTGCTCATCACCGACTTGCGGCTTGACGATGATGCGGCCTGGAATACCCACAACCGTGGCACCCGGCGGCACAGCCTTGGTCACTACCGCGTTGGAGCCAACCTTGGCGCCGGCACCCACGGTAAACGGCCCGAGCACCTTGGCGCCCGCCCCTACTACCACTCCATCGCCCAGCGTTGGGTGGCGCTTACCCTTATTCCAGGTGGTGCCGCCCAGGGTCACGCCCTGATAGAGGGTGACGTCATCGCCGATCTCGGCCGTCTCGCCAATCACGATACCCATGCCGTGGTCGATAAAGAACCGACGACCCACCTTGGCACCCGGGTGGATCTCGATACCGGTCAACCAACGCCCAAAGTTCGATACCAGCCGCGCCAGCCACTTCCAGCCCATGCCCCACAGGGCGCCGGACAAGCGATGGATCCAGATCGCGTGCATGCCCGGGTAGCAGGTCAGCACTTCAAAGGCGTTGCGCGCCGCCGGGTCACGGTGGAAAACACTTTGGATATCTTCTCGCAAACGCTCGAACATTTTTAATCCTTCCGCTCAAGAAGCTCACCACGGGCCGCTTTCTGGGTTTCCGTGAGGATGCCACGCAATATGTTCATTTCAGCCCGGCTCACCGAGCTGCGGCCGTACAAACGACGCAGGCGCGCCATCAAGTGACGTGGCTTTTCAGGGTCGAGAAATTCGATGGCGACCAGGGTTTGCTCCAGGTGCTCATAGAACCGCTCCAGCTCGTCCATGGTGGCCAACTCGCCACTTTTGGTCGATGCAACCTCGTCCTTTTCCATTTTGCTCGGCTGGCCAGCAGCGGCCAGCCAGGCCATGCGCACTTCATAAGTCAGCACCTGCACCGCAGCCCCGAGGTTCAGCGAGCTGAACTCAGGGTCTGAGGGAATATGCACGTGGTAATGACATCGCTGTAGCTCTTCGTTGGTCAGGCCGGAGTCTTCACGGCCGAATACCAAGGCGATTTCAGCACCGCCAGCAGCCTCTTCCACCACTTTGGTGCCGCATTCACGCGGATCCAGCAGCGGCCAAGGGATACGACGATCACGGGCGCTGGTGCCGAGCACCAGATTGCAGCCGACCAAGGCATCCTCCAAGGTGGCGACCACTTGGGCATTTTCAAGCAAGTCATTGGCGCCGGACGCACGGGCATCAGCCTCGTGGTGCGGGAATACCCGCGGTTCGACCAGCACCAGGCGCGTCAGCCCCATGTTTTTCATGGCTCGCGCCACCCCGCCGATGTTGCCGGGATGACTGGTATTGACCAAGACGACACGAATGTTTTGCAGCAAGGGAGGCGCTCGCGGACACAGGAAAGGGGAGCAAATCTTACAGAACCGCCTAAGGTTATGCCATGAAAGCGAACGTCGTCCTTCACCTGAGGAAAGTTTCTGCTAGAATGCTCGGCTTTCTTTAACAACCTTAGGTGACCTATCCATGCAGCCCATGCTGAATATCGCGCTGCGCGCCGCCCGCAGCGCCAGTGAATTGATCTTCCGCTCCATCGAGCGCCTGGATACCATCAAGGTCGACGAAAAAGACGCCAAGGATTATGTATCCGAGGTGGATCGCGCCGCCGAACAGAAAATCATCGACGCCCTGCGCAAGGCCTACCCTAGCCACGGCATCCTCGGTGAAGAAACCGGCCTGCACAAAGGCAGTGGCGAAGGCGAAGACTACCTGTGGATCATCGACCCACTGGATGGCACCACCAACTTCCTGCGCGGCATCCCGCATTTTGCCGTGAGCATCGCCTGCAAATACCGTGGCCGCCTGGAACACGCCGTTGTGCTGGACCCGGTTCGCCAGGAAGAATTCACCGCCAGCCGTGGCCGTGGCGCCCAACTGAACGGCCGCCGCCTGCGTGTCAGCGGCCGCACCAGCCTGGAAGGCGCCCTGCTGGGTACCGGCTTCCCGTTCCGTGACGACCAGATGGACAACCTGGAGAACTACCTGGGCATGTTCCGCGCCCTGGTTGGCCAGACCGCCGGCATCCGCCGTGCCGGTGCAGCCAGCCTGGACCTGGCGTATGTCGCCGCCGGTCGCTTTGATGCGTTCTGGGAGTCGGGCCTGTCCGAGTGGGACATGGCAGCAGGCGCCCTGCTGATTCAGGAAGCGGGCGGCCTGGTGAGCGACTTCACCGGCGGTCATGACTTCCTGGAGAAAGGCCACGTCGTGGCTGGCAACACCAAATGCTTCAAGGCAGTACTGACGGCGATCCAGCCGCACCTGCCGGCTTCGCTGAAGCGCTAAGCGAGCGAGCACAAAAAAAGCACCCCGCGGGGTGCTTTTTTTATGCGTGGGATTTAGCAAAAAACCAATTCCAACTGACTCAATCCAATGTGGGAGCTGGCTTGCCTGCGATGGCGGGCTGCCAGCCAACTGATTAGTTACTGACCCACCGCTATCGCAGACAAGCCAGCTCCCACACTTGGATCGAAACCAGACCTGGGGATTACTGCTGGTTCTGACCGAGGATCAGACGACCTTCCTTATCGACCGGGATCTGGCTGCCAGGGTCGCGCTCCATGCGTACAGTGCCTTCCTTGCCGTCCAGGTTGTAACGCACGTCATAACCGACCACCTTGTCACTGATGTCATTAACGGTGTTACAGCGAGTTTGCGTAGTGGTGTAGGTATCGCGGTTCTGCATACCTTCCTGAACCTTGTTACCGGCGTAGCCACCACCGACCGCACCGGCCACGGTGGCCAGCTTCTTACCGTTACCGCCACCAATCTGGTTGCCCAGCAGGCCACCCGCAAGGGCACCCACCACGGTACCGGCGATTTGATGTTGGTCCTGCACCGGACGCTGCCGGGTCACAGTGACGTCCTTGCAGACCTCACGCGGGGTTTTGATCTGGGTTTTAACCGGCTGCACCGCCAGTACTTGCGCATACTCAGGGCCGCTTTTTACCAGGCTGTAGGTGGCAACAGCGCCTCCGGCAGTCACACCGACAGCACCCAATACCGCACCAACCAGCAACGACTTGTTCACATGAACCTCCTGACCATCACAAGCGGACCGAAAGATCCGCGCTATACCCAGCCTTGGAGCAAAAAAAATGGCGCGAGTTCAATACTCGCGCCTTTCTTGTAACAGCGGATCAACAAACGCCCATCAAGGACGGTCGTCGACCTCCTTGTCGGTAGCGGCAGGAGGGATCAAGTCTTCGCTGTTGAGGTTCAGCCAGATCAGCACCACGTTCGCGATGTAGATCGACGAGTAGGTACCCGCCAGAACGCCGATAAACAGCGCCAGGGAGAAGCCCCACAGGTTGTCACCACCGAAGATCATCAGCGCAGCAATCGCCAGCAAGGTGGAGATCGACGTCGCCATGGTCCGCAGCAGGGTCTGGGTGGTGGAGATGTTGATGTTCTCGATCAACGTCGCCTTGCGCAGCACCCGGAAGTTCTCACGAACCCGGTCGAATACCACGATGGTGTCGTTGAGCGAGTAACCAATGATCGCCAGCACGGCCGCCAACACGGTCAGGTCGAAGGTGATCTGGAAGTAGGCCAGGATACCCACGGTCACGATCACGTCGTGGATCAGCGACACAATGGCGCCAACCCCGAACTTCCACTGAAAGCGGAAGGCCAGGTAGATCATGATGCCGACCAGCGCCATCAGCATGCCGAGGCCGCCCTGGTCGCGCAGCTCTTCACCCACTTGCGGGCCGACGAACTCGACGCGCTTGACCGATGCCGGGTTGTCGCCACCCACCTTTTGCAAGGCCTCGGCTACCTGGTGACCCAGTTGCGGGTCTTCGCCAGGCATGCGCACCAGCAGATCGGTGGTGGCGCCGAAGCTCTGCACAACGGCTTCGTGATAGCCGGCCTTGACCAGCTCGCTGCGCACCAGGGTAACGTCGGCCGGCTTCTCGTAGGTCAGCTCGATGAGCGTACCGCCGGTGAAGTCCAGGCCGTAGTTCAGACCCTTATGGAACCAGCTGAACAACGCCAGAACGGTAAGGAGCACGGTGACGCCGAACGCAACGTTGCGAACGCCCATGAAGTTGATTGTACGTAACATGGCAGCCCCTTAAATCCACAACTTCTTGAAGTCACGCCCGCCAAAGATCAGGTTGACCATTGCGCGGGTCACCATGATGGCCGTGAACATCGAGGTAAAGATCCCGAGGGACATGGTCACCGCAAAGCCTTTCACCGGGCCCGTGCCCATGGCGAAGAGAATCCCGCCGACCAGCAATGTGGTCAGGTTGGAGTCGAGGATCGCGGTAAATGCCCGGCCGAAGCCTTCGTTGATTGCACGCTGCACGGTCATGCCGGCGGCGATCTCTTCACGAATTCGCGAGAAGATCAGCACGTTGGCGTCCACCGCCATACCCATGGTGAGTACGATACCGGCGATACCTGGCAGGGTCAGTGTGGCGCCCAGCAACGACATCAAGGCCAGCAGCATCACCATGTTGCCCGCGAGGGCGACAGTGGCGATCACACCAAAGAAGCGGTAGATGGCGATGATGAACAGCGACACGAACAACATGCCCCACAGCGCCGCATCGACACCCTTGGTGATGTTGTCGGCACCCAGGCTCGGGCCGATGGTACGTTCTTCAGCGAAGTACATCGGTGCCGCCAGGCCACCGGCACGCAGCAGCAACGCCAGCTCGGAAGACTCGCCCTGGCCGTTCAGGCCAGTGATACGGAACTGAGCACCCAGAGGCGACTGGATGGTCGCCAGGCTGATGATCTTCTTCTCTTCCTTGAAGGTCTGCACCGGCACGTCTTTCTCGACGCCGTTGACCATCTGCTTGGTGTAGGTGGTCACCGGGCGCTGCTCGATGAAGATCACCGCCATGCTGCGACCGACGTTGCTGCGCGTGGCGCGGCTCATCAGTTCACCACCGTGGCCATCCAGACGGATGTTCACTTCAGGCGTGCCGTGCTCGCCGAACCCGGCCTTTGCGTCGGTCACCTGGTCACCGGTGATGATCAAGCCACGCTCGATCAGCGCTGGAGGGCGGTTGCCTTCGCGGAATTCGAATTCTTCGGAAGTGGCACGCGTAGCGCCTGGGTCTGCCGCGAGACGGAACTCCAGGTTGGCGGTCTTGCCGAGGATACGCTTGGCTTCAGCGGTGTCTTGTACGCCTGGCAGCTCAACCACGATGCGGTTGGCGCCCTGGCGCTGCACGATCGGCTCGGCGACACCCAGCTCGTTGACGCGGTTACGGACCGTGGTCAAGTTCTGCTTGATGGAGTATTCGCGGATTTCAGCGATCTTGGCCGGGCTCATCGCCAGACGCAGTACCGCTTGGCCGTTCAGGTCGGCAGGCACGATGTCGAAGTCATTGAAGTTCTTGCGGATCAGCGCACGGGCCTGTTCGCGGGATGCTTCGTCAGCAAAGCCCAGCTGGATAGCGCCGTTGAGCTGCGGCAGGCTGCGATAACGCAGCTTCTCTTTGCGCAGCAGGCTCTTCACGTCGCCTTCGTAGACTTTCAGACGTGCGTCCAGGGCCTTGTCCATGTCGACTTCCAGCAGGAAGTGCACACCACCGGACAAGTCCAGACCCAGCTTCATCGGGTGCGCGCCAATGCTGCGCAGCCATTGTGGCGTGGTCTGGGCCAGGTTGAGCGCGACAACGTAGTCGTCACCCATGGCCTTGCGTACGACATCCTTGGCCGGCAATTGGTCTTCTTGCTTGGTCAGGCGCAACAAGCCGCCTTTGGAACCAGCCGCCAAGGTTGCCGCTTTAACCTGGATACCCGCGTCATTGAGCGCTTTGCTCGCACGGTCCAGATCAGCCTGATTGACCTGCAGCGAAGTGCTGGCGCCAGAGATCTGGATCGCCGGGTCATCAGGATAGAGATTGGGAGCGGAATAAATAAAACCGATCGCCAGCACCGCCAGGATCAGTACGTATTTCCACAGAGGGTATTTGTTCAGCATCACGCCGCCCGCTTATAACGCGGGGCGCCTTGCGCGCCCCGTCGATTGGTAAAGGTTGTTACTCAGATCGCTTTGAGCGTGCCTTTAGGCAGCGTGGCGGCGATGGCGCCCTTCTGGAACTTCATTTCCACGGTGTCGGAGACTTCCAGTACCACGAAAGCATCGGAAACCTTGGTGATCTTGCCGGCGATACCGCCAGTGGTCACGACTTCGTCGCCTTTTTGCAGGCTGCCCAGCAGGTTTTTCTGCTCTTTGGCGCGCTTGGCCTGTGGACGCCAGATCATCAGGTAGAAAATGACCAGGAAGCCGACCAGGAAAATCCACTCGAAACCACCGCCCATAGGGCCGGCAGCAGCAGGCGCAGCGGCGTCAGCCATAGCGTTAGAGATAAAAAAGCTCATTTAGCACTCCAGTTGCAAATAGTGAATCTTAGGGTCGGAAAACTCAGTCCAAGGGCGGCACAGGGAGGCCACGCTTGGCATAGAAGGCATCGACGAAGGCGGCCAATGTACCCTGTTGAATAGCCTCGCGCAAACCAGCCATCAGGACTTGGTAATGACGCAAATTGTGGATGGTATTCAACATGCTACCCAGCATTTCCCCACACTTGTCCAGATGGTGCAGATAAGCACGGGAGAAGTTCTGGCAGGTGTAGCAGTCACAGGTAGGATCCAGCGGCGAATCATCATGGCGATGGAACGCGTTACGGATTTTCAGCACGCCTGTATCGATGAACAGATGCCCGTTGCGGGCATTACGGGTTGGCATCACGCAATCGAACATGTCCACACCGCGGCGCACACCCTCTACGAGATCTTCCGGTTTGCCAACGCCCATAAGGTAACGAGGTTTGTCTGCGGGCATCAGGCCTGGCAGGTAATCGAGCACCTTGATCATTTCGTGCTTGGGCTCGCCCACCGACAAACCGCCGATGGCCAGGCCGTCGAAGCCGATCTTGTCGAGGCCTTCCAGCGAGCGTTTGCGCAGGCTTTCATGCATGCCGCCCTGGACAATACCGAACAGCGCCGCCGTGTTATCGCCATGGGCGTTCTTCGAACGCTGGGCCCAACGCAGCGACAGCTCCATGGAGATACGCGCCACGTCTTCATCGGCCGGGTACGGTGTGCACTCGTCGAAAATCATCACGATGTCCGAGCCCAGGTCGCGCTGTACCTGCATCGACTCTTCCGGACCCATGAACACCTTGGCGCCGTCGACCGGCGAGGCGAAGGTCACGCCCTCTTCCTTGATCTTGCGCATGGCGCCCAGGCTGAACACCTGGAAACCACCGGAGTCGGTGAGGATCGGGCCTTGCCACTTCATGAAGTCATGCAGGTCGCCATGCTTCTTGATCACTTCCGTGCCCGGGCGCAGCCACAGGTGGAAGGTATTGCCGAGGATAATCTCGGCACCGGTGGCGACGATGTCGCGCGGCAACATGCCTTTGACGGTGCCGTAGGTGCCGACCGGCATGAAGGCCGGGGTCTCCACAGTGCCGCGCGGGAAGGTCAGGCGGCCGCGACGGGCTTTGCCGTCCGTAGCGAGCAATTCAAACGACATACGACTCATAAGTTGTCCTCAGGGCCGCGCGGCGCCGGGTTACGGGTGATAAACATCGCATCACCGTAGCTGAAAAAACGGTACTCGTTAGCAATGGCGGCCTGGTAGGCAGCCATGGTTTCCGGGTAACCGGCAAATGCCGACACCAGCATCAACAGCGTGGATTCCGGCAAATGGAAGTTGGTGACCAGGCAATCGACCACATGAAAGGGTCGCCCTGGAAAAATGAAGATATCGGTGTCGCCACTGAACGGCTTGAGCACGCCATCACGCGCTGCACTCTCCAGCGAACGCACACTGGTGGTGCCCACAGCAACCACTCGACCGCCACGCGCCTTGCACGCCGCCACCGCATCCACCACGTCCTGGCTGACTTCCAGCCACTCGCTGTGCATATGGTGGTCTTCGATGTTATCCACACGCACCGGCTGAAACGTACCGGCCCCCACGTGCAGAGTCACATAGGCCGTGTCGACGCCCTTGGCGGCAATCGCATCCAGCAATGGCTGGTCGAAATGCAGCCCGGCAGTCGGGGCGGCGACGGCGCCGAGGCGCTGTGAGTACACGGTCTGATAGCGCTCGCGGTCCGCGTCTTCATCGGGGCGGTCTATATAAGGAGGCAACGGCATATGGCCGACGCGCTCCAACAACGGCAACACTTCTTCGGCAAACTTGAGCTCGAACAAGGCATCGTGGCGCGCGACCATCTCGGCTTCGCCACCGCCCTCAATCAAGATGCTCGACCCCGGTTTGGGCGATTTGCTGGAGCGCACATGGGCGAGCACGCGGTGGCTGTCCAGCACCCGCTCCACCAGGACTTCCAGCTTGCCGCCGGATGCTTTCTGGCCAAACAGCCGCGCCGGAATCACCCGGGTATTGTTGAAAACCATCAGATCGCCTGGGCGCAAATGCTCAAGCAAATCAGTGAATTGACGGTGTGCGAGGGCACCGCTGACCCCGTCCAGGGTCAGCAGTCGACTGGCGCGACGCTCGGCCAAAGGGTGGCGAGCGATCAGCGAATCAGGGAGCTCAAAAGTAAAGTCAGCAACGCGCATGATGGGGTTCGTCTAGCAGGGCCGGGAAGTCTAGCGGAAATAGTGAAAATAGACCATGAAACGTGATTGACCAACGGTAATCTCATCTCTATACTTCGCCGCCATTGAGCCCTGATGGCGGAATTGGTAGACGCGGCGGATTCAAAATCCGTTTTCGAAAGGAGTGGGAGTTCGAGTCTCCCTCGGGGCACCATCTTAAAGAAAGACCTTGAAATTCAAGGTCTTTTTTTTCGCCTGCAAAAAAGTGCCAGGCGTGGCAGTGGAGGGAGCGGGACCATGGAGTTGACGCTTGAAGCGGTTGCGTTGTTTGCGTTGAAGCTGGTGCATGAGACTGACGACGGCAGCCCGTTGCTGCGCGATGATCCCGTGATGGAGGGCTATGATCGCGAGGTGTTTGGGTTGTTGGTGCGCCAGGGAAACCTGGCCGAGATCCAAGTGAAGCTCGATGAATGCATCACCCAGGCGTTGATTGCATTGGGCGGAACGGACAGCGTGCTCGGGCGTGAATTGCAAAGGCTATCCACCGATGTAAAAAACATCTCTCGCCTTGATGAATTGATCTGCCCGCTGACCGTTCTAAAGGGCTATCTGAAAGATGTGCAATGAATCGGTAATCAGGGTAACGGCCAGGTACACCATCAATACCGCCACCCCTGCATCCAGCCAACGCCAGACCGCTGGCTTGCGAAACAATACCGTCAACCGCTGACAGCACAGCGCCAACACCACGAACCACACGAGTGATGCCGTCATGGCGCCTGTCGCGAACAGTGCCTGTTGGCCCGCAGGTTTCGTGGCCCCGATAGAACCAATCAGCACCACGGTATCCAGCCATGCATAAGGGTTGGCAAAGCCGAGTATGACCGCCGAGCGTAATAGCCCTCTTTGCGAATTGCCACCTTGAGCATCCGGCATGGACTGATCCCGGATGCAAGCCAACAGACGCTGGCCACCAAACCAAAGCAGATAGGCCGCGCCGGACAACAGCAATAGCGCCATCACCTCAGACCGACTTCCCAACAACGAACCTACACCCGTGACCCCGAAAGCGATCAGGAAAATATCGGCCAATACGCAAATAGCGACAACGCCCCAGATCGGCCCGCGACCGACACCTTGGCGGATCACCAAGGTGTCTTTCGGGCCAGGGGCGGCGAACAGTCCGATACCCAAGAGCAAACCTTCGATGTAAAGGGCATTGAAGTGAGGAAACATGGACTGTTCGAGCCCTCCAGGACTATTTAGCGCAGTTGAATCGGTTGATTACCGAAACCGGTATGACGAGCATTCACAGTACTGCCCAGGTCAATGGATTTCTGGCGGTAAAAGGTCGTTAGCAACTGATCCGGATTGGGGTTTGCAAAGTAGATCAATGAGCTTCTGGCAACCGGTTTGCTAGGTGCAAGTACAGCATGGTAGGCGGCAGGCACGGCATGATCAGAGAGTTCTGTCAGCAATGAACCCGCCAGCACCGCGACCTCGTTCTCCAAAAGGCGTACCGGCTCCAATGATCGTCCTTTCATCAAAACCAGCCCTTCGCGGGTAGGCTTGATAAACGAAAGCATATGCCCGTCTTCATGAGGGTCCTGGGCATATTTACGAGAACTGTCTTTGGCCTGTGGACCATAGACACACAACTGGATGTACGATGCAGAGCGAAAGGGGGTCAAGGATTGAACGCCAAACTCCTCGCAAATGCCATCCATCACTCCCTGGGCCAACTCGCTCATCTGTCGTTCAAAACTGCCGACTGCGACAACGAAAGTACTTCGGGTGAATTCGAAAGCGGTTCTTTTTGAAGCGTGCGCGGGCCAGTAACAAAACCGCTCGCACAGGTCCGGGTGATCCTCGGCGAGGGAGTACTCGGCGCCAAAAGGGAAAAAACCATCCGTGTCCTGGGCAAAGGAAAACTCATCCTTGATGGCCTGGGGAATGGCCGAATAGCCATCAATGATCTTTTTGTAGTCCTGCAACATCGCATCAGGAATTTGCAGGATGCCAAAGCCTGATCGGGCAATGGATTCACAGCACGCTTTCATTGGACTCATAGCTATATCCACAAATAGATGTAAAGGAATGCAACACACACAAGGTTCGCAAGCATGTGAGAAACCGCGACACTGGATATGCCAACCAAACCGGGACCTATCCATGTCTTTCACAACGTCGCCAGCAAGACCAAAGTCTGAATCGCTATGTAACCGTGACGGCGTGCAGGTTGTCCTTTTTGGCTTACAAGATGACGACTTCCACTGGAAACGGGTTTGCAAAATATGAGCATCAAAACTGGCGAT